>CAZLRY010000010.1:0-23533 GCA_964561675.1 uncultured Chitinophaga sp. | reverse complement strand
GTTGTACTGAAGGGTATTTTGAAAATGTGGTGAAAGTGCTGGATGCGGAGAAAGGCATCCTGCTTACTTCGAGGGAAAGTGAAAAAGAAGTACCCAACTACTGGATCCGGAATACAAAGTTGAAAATGGCCGACCGCCAGTTAACGCGTTTTGGAAATCCTTATCCGCAAATGGATGGAGTGACCAAAGAAAAAATCAAATACAAGCGGGCCGACGGCGTTGATCTTACGGGTGATCTTTACCTGCCAAAAGGATATAATAAGGAAAGAGATGGTAAACTGCCTGTAATTATCTGGGCTTACCCGGCCGAATACAATTCCGCCGCCGATGCCGCGCAGATCAGAGGCAGTGAACATCGCTATACGATGGTGGGTGGTGGCTCCCCGGTTTTCTATGTCACCCAGGGGTATGCCGTACTGAATAATGCGGAGATGCCCATAGTTGCCAGCAGCAAGGATAAAAAACCAAATGATGATTTTATTCAGCAGCTGACCATGAATGCGGAGGCGGCCATCAACACCCTGGACTCGATGGGTGTGGGCGATCGTAATAAAATGGCTGTTGGCGGACATAGTTATGGCGCCTTCATGACCGCCAACCTGCTGGCACATACCAGTCTCTTCAAAGCCGGTATTGCCCGAAGCGGCGCTTATAACCGTTCACTCACTCCTTTTGGTTTCCAGAACGAGGACCGCACTTACTGGCAGGCCACGGATTTATACAATAATATGAGTCCATTCAATTATGCCGACAAGATCAAGACCCCGCTCCTGCTGATCCATGGCGAAATGGACAATAATACAGGCACCTTCCCCATCCAGAGTGAGCGGATGTACAATGCTGTTAAGGGGCATGGCGGTACGGCACGTTTTGTGAGTCTCCCCTACGAATCACATGGCTATGCCGGCCGGGAAAACCTCCTGCATGTGCTGGCCGAGCAGTTTGAGTGGATGGAAAAATATGTGAAGGGAAATGAGACTAAACCGACGGGAGGCAAAGAGGAGAAGAAGGGGTTTTAGTGTGGTTCTGATTGCCCTAATGACAATAAAAAAACAGTATACTCTTTCAGATAATAGTGATAGGCGTAATATTCTCCTATACCATTTCAGAAAATAAATTAAACAGAAGATGGGCTGGAATGTCTCAATGATTATAATTCAAAATCCAAACAATTTTAGCGACGAAAATTTGCTTCTAAAGCATTTAGGACTTAGTGATTATGTTTATAAAGAGAATACTGCTCTTGACGAGTGTATTTTTCCCGGTGATGAAAGTATAAGCATTGGATATTTCAACAATAACATTATCATTTGTGACGACTGTCAAGTTATTGATAATTTAATGACAGAGAAAATAGGTGAAATCGAAAGTCAACTTGTTAATCTTTTTCCAACTTCTGAAATCTTATCAGTTGCCTGTATCAGCACTACTAACTATCACGGATATTCATTGACAAAGAATGGAAAGAAAATAAGAACAAAGTCACTAAATGCAGACAATGGTTTTTACGCTGATTTCGGTGAATTAATTGAGGAAGAAAAACCAATATATACCATAAGCGAAACGGTTGACGGAAAACGTATTTGGAAATATCAAGCGCTACCAAATGAAGTTTTTTATGAAGACCAGATGATGGAGGATTTTACTTTTGGCGTGGCAAAAAGACTACTGGGAGTTCGAATAGATACAGAAGAGAGCGACCTGCTAATGGAAGAAGTTGTTTTTAAAAAATATATAAAATCAATTAACAACTCTTCCTATTTAGCAAATCCAATCTCTATGCATGGTCAATGGATTGGACAATTTGTGTATGGACCAGAATACGGAGACGAAATGCATGGAGAAAAAGTGCAATTCAGCCTTTTTATTAATGAATTTAGCAGCGGACAATTTAACGGAACTAGCGTAGACATGGAAGGCTACTGTGCCAACATGGACACTGCAATTATAAAAGGTTTTGTCAATGACGACTTCATAAGTTTCACCAAGGAATATTCAGACTATTTGATTATTGACGAAAACAGGCAGACAATAAAAGACCCCTCTACTATCAAACCAAGACTAAACTATGAGGGACATTACAACTTACATTCAAAATCCTTTAGTGGACAATGGGAATTATGGGCAAATGAGGAACTCTCCGGAGAAGGTTCAATCGTTGACATATATACCGGGACTTGGGAAATGACCAAAGATGACCAATAAAGCCCCAAACTGCGAGGTTTTGTGTCAGCAGGGGGCAACAAACATATCCCTTCTTTGCGCTACTATCAGCTACATATGTGCTGACCGAACAAAGATGAGCAGCAGCATATATTTTCAACTTTTGTAACTTCGGTCGGCTGCAGTCCCGGGATGGACGTTTTCCAAATGACCGTCGAACGCAAAACCCATACATTAGCTTTTCAACTCCAACTTCATGAAAAAAATCCTTCCTATCATTTTCCTTATCCTCTTTCTTCAAAATTCAGGAATTAGCCAATCCGCTAAACCCGATAAGAACTTTACCGGCCACAAAGAACCCATCCTCGGCATTGCACAATCCCCCGATGGGAAATATATTCTTTCCGGGAGCGATGACAACCTGGCCTTTCTTTGGAATGAAAATGGAGTGATCATTGACACTATAGCTGTTCACGAGAAAAGTGTAAATGATGTGGCCTTTGCGCCGGACAATTCCCGATTTATCACCGCAGGCGGCGAGGGGTCATTTGTCATCTGGAACATAAACGGTACCAAGATTAAAACGGTTCCGGCCGATAAAGTGTATGTAAAAACGGTCACCTATTCGAATGACGGAAAATACATACTAAGCGGTGGCGGGGATAATACCGCTAAACTCTGGACAGCAAACGGCAAACTGATACGGGTTTTCAAAGGTCACACCTGTACCATATACCAGGCATCCTTTTCTCCCGACGGTAAAAGCATAGTGCTGGCAAGCTGTGATAACACGGCTTCTGTCTGGGATATTAACGGGAAAAGGAAAATGCAGTTAAAAAAACATACCAGTGGGGTCAGTGCTGCCCGTTTCTCTCCCGATGGTAAAAAAATACTAACCGCCAGTTTTGATAAAACCGCCATCGTTTGGGACCTAAACGGGAAACCAATACTCCGGTTGACGGGTCATACAGATGAGATCAACCAGGCAGAATACTCAAATGATGGAACGTATATACTGACAGGTAGTGAGGACGGAACGGCAAAATTGTGGAATAATAAAGGCAGTCTGATTAAAACATTTGGGGAAGAACATACTGTTGAATATACAGCCGCCATTTTTTCCAGGGATGGTCTATATGCGATCGTATCCTCAAAAGATTTTATGATTAATTTCTGGGCTCTCCCCAAATAAAGAGTTGCTGGTTTATGTCTTTCTAATAATCAGATTTTCAAGCTGCTGAACAACATCCCTTTCAGTTTCTGATTTCAGCTATTCCAAATTTCAGAAAAATATTTTGCGAAACCAATCAGTTGCATATATTTGCAACCGAACAGTTTCGTAAATTAAGAAAGGCACATGAGAAGAGATGTTTTCCAGGCCATAGCCGATCCGACCCGCAGGGCCATTATCGCCCTGATCGCCCTGCAGGCCATGACCCCGAATGCCATTGCTGAAAACTTTAATACCACCAGGCAGGCGGTATCAAAACATCTTCGGGTCCTGACCGAATGTGAACTGGTGAAACAGGAACAACAGGGCCGGGAGATCTATTACTCATTGGAGATTGAAAAAATGAAAGAGATCGATATATGGCTTGAACAATACCGGAAGATCTGGGAAACCCGGTTCAGCCAACTGGATGATGTATTAAAAAAATATAAAAACAAAAAACATGGAAAATAACCTGCTGTTTGAATTCACGCTGGACAAAACCACTAAAACCGTCCTGATTATCCGCGAGTTCAATGCGCCCCAGGCTTTGGTATGGGAAGCATTCACCAATGCAGAACTGCTTGATCAATGGGTGGCCCCCAAACCCTTTACCTCGAGGACCAAATACATGGAATTCAAGGAGGGGGGCAAACGATTCTATGCTATGGTGAGTCCGGAGGGCGATGAACGCTGGGCACTGCAGGAATATAAAACGATCCGTCCAAAGACCTACTTTAAAATGTACAATGCCTTTGCCGACAAAGACGGCAACACTGAACCCACAGGTTCAGAATGGGAATATACTTTCACTGAGCAAAATGGGATAACCAAAGTATCGATCTCCATTTATAATGAATCCCTCGAACGCTTGGAACGCATCCTGAACGGCTTCACCATCGGAATGAAAATGTCGCTGGTCAATCTGGAAGAACTGTTGGCGAGTTTATCAAAATGACCAAAAGATACGTTCACTTAAATGCCTCGGTTTATGAAAGTACAGGATCAGATCATTGCGTATATAAACAGTCTTCCAGAACCAAAGTGCAGTGAGTTGAAGACCCTTCACCAACGTGTTCTAAAACTGAAGCCACGCTGTAAACTTTGGTTTCTCGATGGAAAGAACAGTGAAGGCAAAACAGTCTCCAATCCGAATATCGGCTATGGCGCCTATACCATTCAGTATGCTGATGGAAAAACCAAAGAATTTTACCAGGTTGGACTGAGTGCCAATACAACCGGCATCTCAGTATATATAATGGGAATCGCTGATAAAACGTATTTGACAAAAAACTATGGCAAGGATTTGGGCAAGGCCAGTGTGAGTGGTTATTGCATCAAGTTCAAATCGTTGAAAGACATCAATCTGGAGTTGCTGGAAGCCGCCATCAGATTCGGCTTTGTTGCACAGGGACAGTCCGGCTGACACCCCTTTTGATTCAATCAGGATAATCCATAATTCTATACCGCCCTGTTACCTTCCGGATGTCAGCCGCTTTGTTTATATTTAATACCACTAAGACGGGCACCTCCCGTTCCGGTATTAACGGCAAAACCAACGGTATGAAAAAAGCTATTTTGATTTTCCTGATCGCCTTGTCTTCTTTTCTTTCCGGCTATGCATTAAACAGCTATCTCTCCAGTCCCAGAGCCGTCCCTGGTTCTTATAAAAAAGTAACCGGTATTGGCGGCATCTTTTTCAAATGCAAGGAGCCCGCCAAACAGCGGGAATGGTATAAATCAAATCTCGGGTTCAATATCAATGACTATGGTGCCGTATTTGAATGGTACCAGGGCGCCGATTCCACGAAAAAAGGCTTTACCCAATGGAGTCCGTTCAAGGAATCCACCAGCTACTTCTCCCCTTCCACAAAGGAATTCATGATCAATTACCGGGTGGGCAATCTCGAACGGCTGGTGGCTGACCTGAAATTAAACGGGGTAACCATCACCGATACGATTGAGACCTATGACTATGGTAAATTCGTGCATATTATGGATCCCGAAGGAAATAAAATTGAACTCTGGGAACCCTTTGATGCCGTATATGAAATGATGGGCAAACAAATGGGATCTACGACCATAAAATAAAAATCGCCCCGGATAAAAACCCCAAAACCAGCTTTATTTCTACTGTAAGTCAATAAGTTAAAATCAACAACTTTCGGCTCAAAAAGTTACCAATTTTTGGTAACTTTACATAAACTATTTTACGTATGGGAAGAAACACTTCCGTTTCACTCGGTAACCATTTTGAAGATTTTGTAGACAACAAGGTATCAAGCGGCCGTTACAAAAACGCCAGTGAGGTAATAAGGGCCGGTCTTCGTATGCTGGAAGATGAAGAAACCAGGATTACATCCCTCAAAAACGAAATAGAAGCAGGATTTGCCAGTGGTATGGCCAAAAATTTTAACGCGAAAAAGCAGCTGGGAAAATTAAAATCAGCCAAACGAAAGAATGGCTAAGTATTTACTGTCGAATAGAGCAGTGAATGATCTGGCGGATATCTGGAACTATACCTATGATACCTGGTCGGAAAAGCAAGCGGATAAGTATTACACCTTGCTTATCGATTCCTGCCAATTACTGGCAGATGGGAAAGTCAAAGGAAAAAAATACCAGGAGGTGATGATGGATTTATCTGGCCTGAAAGTGGGACAGCATATCCTGTTTTACAGAAAATCAACAGGAGATACTATTGAAGTCGCCAGAATACTGCATAGTAGTATGGATTTAAAAAGCAAAATGGAAGAATAAAAGACTTCATAAAACAAAACCATGGACAATCAACGTGTCTACCGATACACATTCGCCAGCATCTACCCGCATTATATCGTAAAAGCGGAGAAGAAAGGCCGTACCAAAGAAGAAGTGGATACGGTCATCTGCTGGCTGACCGGCTACAGTACCAAACAATTACATCAGCAGATCGATAAAAAAGTGGATCTCGAATCATTCTTTGCCCAGTCACCACAAATAAATCCAAACGCATCTAAGATCACCGGCCTGATCTGCGGTTACCGGGTCGAAGAAATAGAAGACAAACTCATGCAACAGATCCGCTATATGGATAAACTGGTGGATGAACTGGCAAAAGGAAAGAAAATGGAGAAGATATTGAGAAGTTAAAGACTGAATTTAAATCAACCATGCGGAATTCCATAATCCACTCCATTCAATCCCAGTTTAGTGCCACAATCCAAATGCTGGAAAATGGCATATCAGCCTGCCCCCCGGAGCATTGGAATACGGAACGAAAATTCTGGTATAATGCTTTTCATTGCCTGTTCTTCATGGATTATTACCTGACCATGCAGCCCAAAGACTACAAGCCTCCTCCCCGTTTACCGAATCCGAATTTGAAGACCGCATGCCGGAACGGGTGTATAGCAAAGAGGAATTACTGATCTACCTGCGGTATAACCGTGATAAACTTCATCAATTATGCGCCAACCTGAATAATGACAGCCTCAATAACCGTTGGATCAATTCATCCGGCAGCATGGATTATTCCATAACAGAAATTCTTCTTTATAATATCCGGCATGTACAACACCATACGGCACAACTAAACCTGATATTGAGGGAAGAAACCGGTGAGGCGCCAGACTGGGTGTTCCAGGCAGAGTAGAATAGCTGTATCCTATTTTACTGTTGGACAATCTTTCCTATTACTTTGTTAAAGGGACAGGAGTACTTATGGAAAAAACAGCAAAACTACTCTTCCATCAAAACCCCTGCTATGTTTACCCGAATCATCTACCTGGTCATCCTGATGGCCTTTGTATCCTGTTCAGCACCCGAACAGAAACAACCCCAGCAACCCGAACCGCCCAAAGCACTCCAGGAAGTCAAATCTGATTACTCGATCAAATCCTCCCGCAGTTCCGGCGACCTGGTACAGGAACTTTACCAGGAACTGATGGAAAAAGACAAGGCCATCATGCAACTGGAAGACCAACTGAACACCCTTCAACGTACGGAAGCTGATTCCACAGAAGCCTTTACCGGCTTCGATGAAAAAAATAAAACCTATCATGCCACCGCCGGCACTTACCTGCCCCGGATCAGCGACAGCCTTTTGCGTGACCGGATAAAATCAATTCTCAGCAACAGCCTTGCCCGATACGAAAACTCCACCGTTAACCATCAGCAATTACTTAAACAAATCGCCGATAATAAAACAACCCTCAATGACCTGCATATTGCCGTACAACTCGTACGTACCCTGGGCATGATGGAAAAATATCAGAAAGAGAATATGCCATCGAAGGCAGCACTTCTTGGATATATACAACAACAGGAAAAAGGCAAGAAAATAGCCGGTCAGCAGATTCAGTAAGAAAAGATAATTTTGTACCTCCTTTAAACGAAGTACTAAATTCAGCAGCCATGACCCCTGTATTGATACTCGGCGGCACCACGTATGATCATATTGTGTACCTGGACCAGTTTCCCCAACCTATTCCCCAGACCATCCACCAGGCCCGGTTCCAGGAAACCACCGGCTCCACTGGTTCAGGCAAAGCACTTTGTCTGCATAAACTGGAAGTAACCAGCTCCCTGTACGCTATCCTGGGAGATGACCTGTACGGAAAACGGATCATTGAACACCTGAATGGATCAGGTGTGGATTTCACCTATGATATTGACCCTGCAGGTACCGAACGGCATTTCAACCTGATGAATGCAGAAGGTAACCGGATCTCCATGTTCATCACTCAATCCTCCGAACATCCGCCCTTCAATCGTTCGCTGATAAAAGAGAAACTGGATCAAAGCGGCATGCTGGTGCTGAACATCATTGCCTATTGTAAGAACTTTATCTCTTTGCTCGAAGGGTATACCAAACCCATCTGGACCGACCTGCATGATTATACCGATATGAATCCATATCATGAACCATTTATTGAAGCCGCAGATACCATCTTCCTGAGTTCCGATAACCTGCCCGATTACAAAGTCACGATGCAGCAACTGATCAGCCGCGGGAAACGTCTGGTGGTTTGCACGCACGGAAAAGGCGGTTCCACCGCCCTAACCCCGGAAGGCGAATGGGTCCACGAACCAGCGCTGACTCATTTCCGGTTAGTAGACAGCAATGGGGCCGGTGATAATTATTTTGCCGGATTTCTGTACGCCTCATTGCAGGGAAAATCCATCCGGGATTGTATGCGCTATGGCACTTTATGTGGCGGGCTTTGTATTACTTCATCAGAACTGGTGGCAGAGGAATTATGCGGAAAATTACTGGAAGAATTGTATGAAACATTTTTTTCTGTACTTTTAAGATAAGCTAAACCACCTTATCCATGCTACAGCTTATCTGGGCCTTCATCAACGTCGGCGCATTCCTCTTTTTTATCATTACGGCCCTGAGGGCAATCAAACTGGTATCAGAAAAATATGGTCTTGCAGCCACGCTCATCCTGATCATTGGCGGCATAGGCATCATGTGTAGCAGAATTGGCAGTACATCCATTCATTCAACTACCAGCAACAATGCACGCTTCCCTTATGTTTACATGGACCGGAGTTTTGTGAAAGACCAGTATTTTACAAGAACAAAAATTAAAGACAACTGGATCTCAAAAATTGAGGTAATGGCCCTGATGGGTAAATACAAGGACAATGACAGCCTCGTAGCGGTGGAAGCCAAATCGATGCTGCAAGGCTTTTCATCCGGATATAATTGGGAACCCCACTATGTAGAAATCACACCTGTCCAGGGTACCGGCCAATTCAGGTATTTCGTAAACGGAACTGAAAAATGGAGCCTGATTGGTTTCAATTTTTACAGCGTATCCCGGAATTATGATGGGGTATTTTTTCCAGTTAAAAGCGGAATAAAATAGTAACCAATTTCGAAGAAATAGTCCGGCACCATTACCCCCCTACAGTGCGAACGCAAAATTTATGCACTCCTTATTTGCCAATAGTACAAAGACTAAGGAGTAAAAAGCAAGGCCAGAGAACAAACTGCCAGGCCGTAATGAAAAAAAGCCGGGCTTTTCAACCCGGCTTTAAAGCTATTGTCATAAAAATTAATAAATAAACTTCATCACCTCATCCTGACCTGCGGCGTAGCTGATTTTCAAGATATAGACACCATGAGCAAGATGGTTAAGCGCAATTACATGTGCTGTACTATTGGTGACCGGAATATCAGAAACCAGACTTCCATTACTATTAAACAGACGGATTTTTATGGCCTGTGTGGACAGCCCTTGAAGCAACAGGCTATTCCCGTTTACCACCAGCGTGGTTTTGGTATTCCCGGTTAACAAACGGGTGGCTGAAAATGTATAGCGCTGATCCCTGTTAAGTATGCGTAGCCGGTAAAACCGGTTTTCCCTGAGTATTCCGGTATTGACCGTATATAACTGACGGCCTGGCTGGTTACGAGCAGGGGTTGCCGAAAACACATTCCAGTTCACTGCATCAGTACTATATTCAACTATATACCCTTCCAGGTCGGTTTCTACATCTGTTACCCAGCTGATTACCCCTTCTTTCAACTCATTCAGTTTCGCATCAAAGGAAACAAGAGAAACGGGTAATGGAAAACAATCGAGGGCGGGTACCGGAACAAATGACTGACTGAGCAATGAAGCACCAGTGGCCCCTCGGGTTGCACCATTGGAGATGAACTCAGTAACTGCGGTAGATGTTGTTGTCCCATTATTGCCACCGGTTACTGATACGGTGGGGGTTCCTGTACTCCGGATGTGCCCGCCACCACCACCACCACCAGGTCCCTCATTCTCATCACTGGTAATTAATTGATTCCCTCCTGTTCCGCCATTAGCGGTAATGGACAACGCACTAATAGTCCCTTGTACATTCAGGTTAATGGCGCCACCGCCTCCGCCACCACCAGGCGCATCATTATGTCCGCTAATGGTTGGACCTGCATTTGCGCCATTTGCATTAATGGAACCGCTGCCACTAAGATTACCCGTCACCAGGAGATATATAATTCCACCTCCGTTTGCTCCATTCTGAGAAGCGGTATTATTCCCATCACCTGCTCCACCACCACCGCCAAAAAAAAGTGTACTGGCTGTATAGGTGAGCGGCCTGCCCCCCAAACCTCCTGCTTCACGACGGTTATCACCGCCCCACAATGCATTACCGGGTTCTACAGTAGTAGCCACCTGATTGCTCGAACCGTATGAATATCCACCTCTGCCACCTCCCGAGGAATTCGTCAGCGCATTTGCATTTGCGATATATCCTGGGTCAAGTTGCCAGGCCCCGAGCGGATTCGATCCATCCACAACCATAACGCCCTGACCACTCCAGGCATTTCCATTATCTCCGTTAGCACCACCACCACCACCGGCATTGTGTGCATTTCCGCCTCCACCGCCATTGGCAGGAGCTCCGCGATCATAGCGACCAGCCCCATCATAATCTGCCTGAAAACCGGCAATACTCTCTCCTTTTTCTGCTCCGTCATTGGAGGAAGTATTCACGTAATTGGTAGGCCCCCCAGGTGCACCAGATGTATTGTTATCAACTATACCTCCTCTGAATCCGAGTCCGGCCACCGTAATGGATCCATTGACGGCTGCATTTCCATTTACTTCAAGAGCCACTATACCCCCGGTAAATGTACCGCTCCAGGCGGTTGCCGTAAGAGAAGCTCCGACGTTTATGGTCAACGCACTGAGTCTCGGAATACGGATAACCTGCACGCGCTCTGTGCCACCCACCACATAGTTATTGGAAAGACCGGAACAAAAAGTGATCAGGTTAGCACTGACCGCCCGAACCACTTTTAACTCGTAAAGACCCGTATTATTGGCTGAAGTGACGGTCCCATAGTTTACGGTATTCGTAGTATTAATGGCAGCGCCCTGCATTTTAATTATCATAATCAGATCCCCGTAACCGAGTGCTGCAGTGGCATAGGGATTATTAGCTGCACCGGCAATGGCACCAGCTGCCAGATTAGCGGCACTGGCAACGGTAATGGAGGTGCTGCCGGCCGTAGCAGTAACAGCTAGCGTGGTATACCGGTTGAAAGTTACTCCCGCAGTAGTAACAGTTTCTGCCCCATCCTTTCCGGACTGGGAATACAAATGAATCGGAGCTAAACCGGCTAATAAAAAGAGGATAGAACAGGATGTTCTGAAAATAATATTCATAGCTACTAGTTGAGGTTGCAAAAGTACTGCCCAGATAAGCAAATACCCTTAGCAATTTATCAACAGGCTGTGAATATCCTTTATTTGACTTTTCTCAATATTTAAACACTTTCCCATTTACCATGACTTGTTGCGACTTGCTGTTAAATGTCGCTTTGGAGCCCGTACGCACAGCGGCATTGGTCATGATCGTGGCAATAGAGTGATTATAGCCAGCTTCAACCGGCGCATTGGGCTGCTGGCGGCTACGGATACATTCCATCCAGTTGCGCATATGCGCCGACGTAAGCCGGTCGGCCCCGGTATTGGCGGAGGCCACTACTTTGTCGGACTTCTCCACAAGCGCCATCTCGGTCAGCAGGTTGGCTTTCATACCCATCGCTGAAGCCATCCGCTCACTTAAGCCGCCTTTGGGAGATACCTTATTGGTGATCAGGTTCAGCTCGCCCCCGTTGGAATAATAGATCTCGGAAGGATTCTCATCCCCGTTGTGCATCCGGGAAGCAAACGACACCTGGAAACCGCTGCTCTTCTCATTATCCGGACCATAATCAAATACAGCAAGGGTCGTATCCCAGTTCTTGCGGCCATCCTTCCACATATAGATTCCGCCGTTGGCGACCACTGAACGAGGATGTGTAAGACCGCTGAACCAATGCACCGTATCGATCTGGTGACTCATCCACTGCCCGGGCATACCGGAAGAATAAGGCCAGAACAAACGATACTCTAAATATTTACGGGGATCCCATTTTTCAAAAGGGCGATTCAATAAAAACCGTTTCCAATCGGTATCCTCTTCCTTACAGATTTCCACCAGGGCGGGTCTTCTCCAGCGACCGGGTTGATTTACATTCCAGGTGAGTTCCACCATGGTGATGGGTCCGAATTTGCCTGACTGGATGTAATCCGCCGCTGCCGTATAATTCCCCCCACTCCTTCGCTGTGATCCGATCTGTACGATCTGTGATGAGGCTTTCACCGCTTTGAAGGCTGCAATATTATCATCCATGGTTTCGGCAAAAGGCTTTTCCACGTAAGCATCTTTCTTTGCTTTCACCGCTTCAATACAATGCAGCGCATGTTGAAAATCGGCCGTCGCAATAATCACCGCATCTACATCCTTCAATGCATACAGTTCCTCATTATTCCGGCAGGCGGTAATATCATGCCCCATGGCGTTTTTCAAAAAAGCTTCGCCTTCTTCCCGACGGACCTTCCAGATATCCGACACGGCCACAAAATCAAAATTCAGTTCCTTGTAATGATTCAGGAAACTGGGAAACAATGCCTGACGGAACCGGTCCGAAAAACCGATCGCCCCCAGCCTCACCCGGTCATTGGCACCCAGGATACGACCATAGCTTTTGGCAGACATACTCATGGCGCCGAGGTACAGGCCTGCGGCAGTGAGGGAGGAGTTCTGGATGAATTTTCGACGTGTTGTCATTTTAGTTCGTAGTTAGTAGTTAGCAGATAGTAGTCAGTATGCTAACGGTATTATCTAATTAAAGGAATCGTTCTTTCCAAACAACTTTTTTACTCAGGAGGCCCTCTCGCTTCTAGCTTCTAGCTTACTTCAGTTTCCTTACCTTAACCGACCTGTACCACACTTCATTTCCATGATCCTGCAATAAAATATGCCCCTTTTCTGCTTCCCCGAAGTTTTTCCATACCACATATTTACTGATGGCGACCAGGTCGCGGAATTCTTTTGATCCGCGGATATATTCCAGCACTTTTACCCCGTTGAGATAATGTTCCACTTTGTTATTGGGATAGACCACCACCCGTCCCAGATTCCAGGCACCGATGGGACGCAGGAAACGCTTTTGCTTATCCGCTTTGATCAGGTCATACAGGGAAGCCAGGGTGCGGTTCCCGTCCCGCCCCAGTTTGGCATCCGGATGTAAAGTATCATCGAGTACCTGGTACTCTGGTCCGATAGCCGATCCGCTGGTTTTCTCGTTCAGGGTGACAAAATATTTTACCCCACTGTTCGCGCCGGGGGTGAGTTTAAATTCAAATGAAAGATCGAAAGCCCTATACTGTTCTTGTGTGATAATATCTCCACCATTGGCAGCCTCTTTACCTTCTGAAGAAAGTACATGCATGGTTCCCCCACTGATATCCCATCCGGTGGACGGAAAGGCCGTTCCCTTCGCACTGATCCAGCCTTTGCTGCTTTTCCCGTCAAACAACAAGGACCAATCATCCTTTTGTTCATAAGCGGTCAGCGTATTGGGTTTCAGATTCACCACATAGACTCCGGGAGGAAAAGCGCTGGGCGTCAATCCGGTTGTTTTGATCCGCAGATTTTTAAACACCACTTTCTTACCCGCATGGGTAGGGTTTCCGATCGCATGTACCTGTAGTCCGATAAAACCCTTGCTGTCCAGGGTATCCACTACATAAGCGGTGGCTATTCCGTTCACCCAGGTCTTCATTTCATTGCCGATACACTCTATTCTATAATGATTAAAGCTATTGGGTTTATACGCGTATTGAGCCCGGGCATTCAGTTGCATGGGGTAAAGCCATTCCCGGCGACCTTCATCATACACACCGCCGGTCCATCTTCTCCAGGTGGGATCCACTTCACATTGCCGGCCATAAACTTTCCCTTCGCCATTATTACCAGCCGGATCGAAATGACTGCGGGTCTGGATCCCGGAATTTCCTTCTTCATCTTCGACCCATACATCCAGCTCCAGGATAAAATCACCATATTCCTTTTCGGTACATAAAAAAGTATTTCGGGTATTGGCTACCGTTGTTCCGACAATCGCGCCATCTTCCACTTTATAAGTGGCTTTCCCGCCAAGAATTTTCCAACCAGTGAGGTCTTTCCCGTTTCCCAACGGAGCCCAGCCATTCTGACTATTTACAGTAATAAAGGAAACCAGCAAGAGGGGTAAACAGAAATACCGGAAACGTTTCATATGTATCGCTTAAGAAGGTAAGAGAATGAAAGTAAATGTAAGGAATTCAGCAACGAATCAGCCTGACCTGTATCGCTGTTTATTCACGGTTGTTGCACAATTCAAACACCGCCTTTTCAGCTTACTCATTTTTTTATATCTTAATGTTTTAAGACTGATCCGGCTGAATAATTCAAAATAAAGTATCATATGTTCACCTGCACCCGAACCGACTCCACCAATACCGATTTCAAAATGCTGGTTAATCAGCTGGACCGGTATCTCATGGGCATCAACGGAGACGATCATGATTTTTTTGATCAGTTTAATAAAATTGATAACATCAGACATGTTGTGGTGCTCTACCTCGATGGCCAGCCCGCCGGCTGCGGCGCCATCAAAGAATATGAACCCGGCGTTATGGAAGTCAAACGCATGTTTGTGCCCCCTGCGGCCCGGGGTAAAGGACTGGCCACCGCTATCTTAAAAGAACTGGAAGTCTGGGCTGCTGAACTCGGCTACGAAAAATGCATTCTTGAAACCGGTGATATCATGCCGGATGCTATTGCTTTGTACAAAAAGAATGGGTATCGTTCAATCCCCAATTACGGTCAGTATGTGGATGTAGCTTCAAGTGTCTGTTTTGAGAAGCATTTGGCAGGTTGACAAGTTAATAGGTTGACAGGTTAACAAGTACCCTTCTAAGGAGGGGCTGTTGACTGTGGACTGCCGACTGTGGACTGTACTGACTACTAACTACTAACTTCTAACTACCGACTAAATCCCTTACCTTTGCAGCGCCTCCGCCACCCCCAAGGCGGGCAGGAAATCCTGTTTAACTACATAAAAAACAAGCTTTTATGGCAGATCTTTTTGAACGTTTATTGAAGAATGCCGGCCCTCTTGGCCAGCATCGTGAAAGAGCCCATGGCTATTTTGCATTTCCCAAACTGGAAGGTGATATCAGCAGCCGGATGAAATTCCGGGGCAAGGACCAGATAGTTTGGAGCCTGAATAACTACCTGGGATTGGCCAACCACCCTGAAGTCAGGAAGGCGGATGCACAAGGTGCAGCTGATTATGGCCTGGCTTACCCGATGGGTGCCCGGATGATGAGTGGAAACAGTAACCTGCACGAACAACTGGAAGCTGAACTGGCTGCTTTTGAAAATAAAGAAGACGCCGCCCTGCTGAACTACGGTTACCAGGGTATGGTGAGTATTATTGATGTACTCTGCAGCCGTCATGATATCATTGTATATGACGCCGAGAGTCACGCCTGTATCATTGATGGGGTTCGCCTCCATCCCGGACACCGTTATGTGTTTAAGCATAACGAAGTGGACGATTGTGAAAAACAATTACAGCGTGCCACTGCACTCATTGAAAAACAAAAATCCGGCGGTATCCTCGTAATCACTGAAGGGGTATTTGGCATGGCCGGAGACCAGGGCAAACTGAAAGAGATCGCCGCCCTGAAAGAAAAATATAATTTCCGTTTGCTGGTGGATGATGCGCACGGTTTTGGTACCCTGGGTAAAACAGGTGCCGGTGCCGGTGAAGAACAGGGCTGTCAGGATGCCATCGACCTGTACTTCTCTACTTTCGCCAAATCCATGGCATCTATCGGCGCTTTTGTAGCGGGTGATAAAGCTATCATCGACTATATCCGGTATAATATCCGTTCCCAGATCTTTGCGAAGAGTCTGCCCATGCCCCTGGTGGTTGGCAACCTCAAGCGCCTGGAGCTGCTCCGCAACCATCCTGAACTGAAGGAAAAACTCTGGAGCAATGCCACCAAACTGCAGCAGGGATTAAAAGAAAGAGGATTTGATATCGGCAAAACAGACTCCGTAGTAACTCCCGTTTATATGAAAGGGGATGTACCCGAAGCCACCGCCATGGTGATGGATCTCCGCGAGAACTACGGCATTTTCGCCAGTATCGTGGTCTATCCTGTCATTCCCAAAGGACATATTATTTACCGTCTGATTCCCTCTGCCGTTCACAACGACGAGGATATCGAACTGACTCTGAAAGCCTTCTCCGAAACCAAGAAAAAACTGGATGCCGGGGAGTACAAGGTGGAAGCGATTCCGGATATGGCGGAGACGAAGTAAACAGGTAGTACATATTTAGAAGAGGTTGTTCTGGTTTAGAACAGCCTCTTTTTTATTGGAGGGGTTGAAAAGTTAACAGGTTGACAGGTTAACAAGGATGGTTACTTAGTACGTCCCCTGTCAACTTGTAAACCAGTCAACTTGTAAACCTGTTAACTTGTCAACCTGTCAACTTTTCAACCTGTCAACTTACCACCGGTCAACTTCCCTCTTCCTCCTTTCCCCCCAATCCCCTACATTTACGTACCAAAAATTATCACACTATGCGTAAGCTTTTTTTGTTGCTGTTACTGGCACCGGTATGGGTCATGGCGCAGACAAAACCCATCACTTTAGAAGATATTTATAAGAAAGGTACTTTCCGGGGAGAATTCGTTCCCGCGGTATTTGACACCACGCAGAAAGAACCGGAACTGAAACTGGATGAAGTGAAAGATGAAACCGGCAAATCTTTTGGCAGGGCCGACGATCAGGTGGAGAACCCTGTCAATAAGAATTTCTGGTTACTGAAAAAAGGGTCGGAACAGATTTACCGCCGTTCATCGAAATCCTTTGTATATCTCTACGATATGGTTACCGGCAAAGCCACTAAACTGGAGAACGAGAAAGTATTACACCCTACCTTTTCCCCCGATGGCAGTAAAGTAGCCTATGTAAAAGAGAATAATTTATACGTGTATGATATTGCTGCCGGTAAATCCACTGCGGTAACCACCGATGGCAAATGGAATTTTGTCATTAACGGTAACTGTGACTGGGTATACGAAGAAGAATTCGAATTTACCCGGGCCTATGAATGGAGTCCAAAAGGAAATTTCCTGGCCTATTACCGGTTTGATGAAAGCCAGGTAAAGGAATACAATATGACCATGTTCGACAATGCTCATAATAAGGACTACCGGTACAAATACCCCAAGGCTGGTGATGGAAATTCCTCAGTGGACATATACATTTATGACGTGGCCAAAGGCAGCAAGGCAAAAGCGCAATACGAACAAGGCGATATTTATATCCCCCGCATCAAATGGACCCGGGATGACAATACCCTGGTGCTGTACTGGATGAACCGTTATCAGAATGACCTGAAACTGCTTGCCACCAATGCCAGCACCGGCGCCAGCAGCCTGCTGTACCAGGAAACCAATAAATACTATGTCGAAATAAATGATGACTGGTGGTACCTGAAAGATGGAAAAAATTTCCTTTTTACCAGTGAAATGAATGGCTTTAAGCACCTGTATCTCTATAGCCTGGATGGCACAGCAAAAACCCAGGTCACCAAGGGCAATTATGAAGTAACTGAGATCAATGGCGTGGACGAAGCAAATAAGCGCATTTACTTTACGATGGCTTATCCCCGCCCGATGGACCGCAATTTGTTTGTCACGGATTTCGCTGGCAAAAAAACGTATGCACTTACCCAGGGAGAAGCCTGGCACCGGGTGGAATTCAATGAAGATTTCACCAAGTTCTTTGCTTTTCGTTCAGACCTTAATACCCCGCAGACGGTGACCCTGAATAAATTGGTGGTGGATAAGAAAAAAGGGATCAGCGCCGTGGTGGAAAAGACAATGAATGAAAGCGCCAAACAAAAAGCAAAACTTGCTGAATATGGATATGGCAAAGCGGATTTCATCCGGGTGCCCAATAGCAAGGGCGACACCTTGAATGGCTGGATGCTGAAGCCCGCCGGATTTGACCCTGCTAAAAAATACCCGGTGCTGTTCTGCAACTACGGGGGGCCTGGTTCACAACAGGTAGCCAACCGATTTGGTGCCGTAAGTGCCTGGCACCAGTTACTGGCTCAGAAAGGTTTCATTGTAGTGAGTGTCGATAATACAGGAACCGGTTTCCGTGGAGAAGAGTTTAAAAAGAAAACCTACCTCCAGCTTGGTAAATTTGAGATTGAAGACCAGATCGATGCGGCCAAATACCTGGGTACCATGCCCTTTGTTGATAAAGACAATATTGGTCACTGGGGCTGGAGCTATGGTGGCTTTATGAGTTCGCTGGCCATCACCAAGGGCAATGAAGTGTTCAGCGCGGCCGTAGCAGTGGCACCGGTAACTAACTGGCGGTATTATGATAATATCTATACCGAACGTTATATGCGCACCCCGCAAGAGAATGCCAAAGGATACGATGACAACTCTCCCATCAACTTCACCGATAAGATCAAAGGGAAGTACCTGATCATTCACGGAACGGCGGATGACAATGTGCATTTCCAGAATGCGACACAAATGATTACCGCATTAGTAAAAAGTAATATTGATTTTGAAAGTGCCTACTACCCGAACAAGAATCACGGGATCGGCGGCATGGCGGATAATACAACATTCCATCTCTGGAGCAAGATGACCAACTGGATCCTGGAGAATATGGGAAATGATAATACACAGAAGCCGGCGGGTGGTCAGGTGAAGCAGCCGAAGGGATTTTGATGGTGAGTGGAGAATGGAGAGTGGTAAGTGGTGAGTGGGGGGCGTAACTGATCGGATATACCCTAAATAAATTGAGCCCTCCGAATTACGGAGGGCTCAATCATTATATGATGTATTCCCACTTTCCACTCTCCACTTTCCACTCTCCACTTTCCTAAAAAAAAGAACCCCCGATGTAAAATCGGGGGGCCCTAATCAAAAACCATTAACCATTAAACCTTATCCTATGAAAATTCATTGCTAATATCGGCATTAATGCGAAATCACAAAACATTTGTGCCGTGTTTTTTAGCCGAAATGGACAAAATCATCCTCAAATCACGATTTTTTGACTTTACTCAACTCATTCATAATGAGATTTGTAGACGATGTACTACATAGGTCATGTGCAATCGTTTGCGCAATTTACCCTACCTTACGGCAACTTTCTCCAGTTTTACAGGGTTATACAGTTCAATATGAGAAAAATTCTTGTGGCCGTTTCCGGCGCCAGTGGTTCCGTCTATGCTTCTTTACTGATGAACCGGTTACTGGCAATAAAAGATCAGTGGACCGAGGTATCCGTGATCATGACCACGAATGCCAAAGAAGTCTGGAAAACGGAACTGAGTAATGAGACCTGGGCGGACTATCCTTTCCGTTATTTCAGCACCACCGATTTCTCTGCCCCTTTTGCATCTGGTTCGGGCCAGTATGACACGATGATTATTATTCCCTGTTCAATGGGTACCCTCGGACGTATTGCCACGGGCATTTCCAATGACCTGATTACCCGTGCAGCTGATGTGGTGCTGAAAGAAAGAAGAAAACTGATCTGTGTGATCCGTGACACGCCTTATAACCTGATCCATATCCGCAATATGGAAACCGTAACGCTGGCTGGTGGTGTTATTTGTCCGGCCACCCCTTCCTTTTACAGTCGTCCGCAAACTATTGAAGAAGCTGCTGCCACGGTTGTAGACCGCGTGCTTGACCTGGCCGGTCTCCGTATTGATACTTACCGTTGGGGTAAATAAAAGGGCCATACCAGTGAACTGGTACGGCCCCAAACATACACCATCATGAACCAACTAATCGGTGAACTTTCCACCAGCGTTAATCCAGCTCGTTATTTTCTGACGTTCGGTTGCCGGTAATAATCCGGTCGGCGGCATGGCAGAAGGTGAAGCATCCACTGCTCTTGCCTTTATTCTGTCCTTATTTGCTACAATATTGCAATCTACCATCCAATTCATACCACCTTCCTGTTGCGTGTTGTTATGACAGGAAACACAATTGGCCTGCAACACGGCTTTCACGTCACTGAATAATGGACCGGCCGGGCGATTTGCCAGCGTGGTGTTACCACTTGCGCCGTTACAGGAATTCGCATCTTTTGCCTGAACTGCATATGTGCCCGGACCCAGGTTAAGGAATATATTTGATGCCTGGAAAGCACCGCTGTTGAGACTATACAGGTAAGGGCCTGTTCCTCCCGCAGCAGTCGCGGTTAATGTTCCGTTATTCGTTTGACAAGGGATATTCCCAACCGTTGTGTTACTTACAGTGATGGTTACCCCCGCACAAGGATTAGGAGCAGTCAGCGTGAAATTAGCCGTACCTGTACAGCCGTTGCCATCTTTAGCCCCAACTGTATATGAACCACCGCCAAGGCCTGTAAAATTGCCACTGGCCTGGTAAGCACCTCCATTCAGGTTATACGTGAATCCGGTACTGCCGGATGCTGTAGCACTGATACTACCATCCGAAGCTGAAGAAGATGTAGGGTTTGTGGTAGTACCAGTTACAGAAATGGTCACTCCTGCACAAGGATTGGGATTTACCAGTGTAAAGCTGGCACTGCCCTGACAACCATTGGCGTCTTTGGCGACAATTGAATAAGTTCCGGCGGGGAGTCCGGTGAAATTTCCACTGGCTTGAAAAGCTCCACCATTGATGCTGAATGTATAGTTACTGCTTCCTGCTGCAGTGGCACTGATTGATCCGTCCGTACCCCCTACTGTTGTTGGGTTGATACTGGTGGCCGTTACTGTTATGGTAATACCGGTACAGGGATTAGGTGGGTTAGATACAGTAAATGTGGCAGTACCGGTACAACCATCCGCATTTTTAGCCGTAATGGTATAACTTCCTGCCGCAAGGCCGCTGAAAGTAGTTCCGGACTGGTACGCACCTGAACCCAGTTTGTATGTAAATCCACTACCGCCTGTAGCAGAAACAGCGATACTGCCATCAGTACCGCCCACTGTAACCGGATTTGTTACTGTACCATTTACCGTTACTGTGACTCCATTACATGGATCCGGCGGAGTAGTGCCACCGCCACCTTTACCACAGGCATATACCAAAAGAATGAATACGAGGAGTACCGCGTTTATGCGGGAGGTTAATATTTTTTTCACTTGTGCTGGTTTTGTCTATACTCAATCGCAGCACAGGAAAAACAGGTTGCCTGTAATTAACCGAACTATTTTTTTTGTTTGCGCAGCATAAAGGCAGCAGGTTCAACTGCCAGGGAGAATAATACTCCCGCACTGTTCAGCTTAACTTTCCCATATCCCACCCCATTCACCGGCATTCGCAGATAGGGTTCAGCGATAAAGGAAATACGGTTGGTTATCTTACGCTGATAGCCCCCGGATATACCGATCACCGAAAACAGGTGTTGGTTACTGTTATACAAAGACCATTCACGTTGTTGTACTGTCCCCCACGCAGATGTCTTGTATGAGTAATTATAGGTCTCCCGTTTCATCAGGTAAGACGAAAGGCTGGCCGATGCAAACCAACTATGGTTTTTCCGCGCCCCGAAATGATAACCCAGTGAAACGGGAATTTCATAAACCCGGCAATCAGCATCCACTTTTACCAGGTAAGGATAATAACTATAGAAACTGGCCGGTGCATTATAGGCAGATGGCGAAGCGGTATATTTTTTATCCGCATTATAAAATCCGGCGCGTAAAGAAAAACGATCCCGGAAAATATAGCCAATGCCGATTCCGGTAACTGGTATTAACTGACCAGGCTTCCCATTGGCGGTAAAACTGACATCCGGGCCTGCGCTCAATGTCAGGAAAAACCGGCTCTGTTTTACCGGTGATTGTTTCTTCACGGGCTTTAAAGGTACATCAGCAATCGTACCCGCATCTGTCTTACTTATCGTATCTGTAATTTGCGGAGCACCGCTGATTACAGCTACAGATTGCCCGGAAATAGTATCTGTTATTGTTTGCAGCGCTATTTTATCCGGAGCCGGGGTTTGGCTGACGGTGACCGGGATATTATTAGCCGGCATACGTTGCTTATCAGCCTGGTCATCCACCCTTACTCCGCTATTTACAACAGCAGGAATCCCAGTTCCTTTCTTTTTCATTTTGGCAATTCCCGAAGAAAAAAACGGGTCTGCAGGAGCTTTCTGTGCAGCAGGTATTTTACTACCGGTTACCGGTTTGTTCCCTGATTTACGGGTAGCCGATAAATCACCGGCATTGGTTCCGGGATTTTTCATTTTAGTTGATCCCGTCTCTTTTAAATCCTTTGCCTCCTGGTTTGCCAGTTCATCGGATGAACTGTTTTCCCTGATGCTTCCGTCGGAAATACGACTAATTGTCCCCTCCTGATCTTTTATAGCAGGAAGGTTTTTATCTTTCGCAATATCAGGAGCCAGTTCTCCTGACCCGTTTCGGGACGATGAGAATGATGGGACAGCTGAATTTGAAGAAACTAAAGACTGTACCCCGTAAAAAACACCGGCTCCCCCTGCCAGGAAAAGCAAAAAGAACAACCAGGCAAACCGTCTGCGCCGTTCTTCCTTTTCGGGCATATGTTTATCCAGCAGCTTGTTCATCTTTGCCCAGGCCTGTTCATCATAAGCCGGGTGGTGATTCTCCGCCGCTTCCTTTATTTTTTTATCAAATTCCTCAAACTGCATTCTTAGCTATTGAAATCTCGTTTTTTTTAAAAAGTATTTGCTGCAACTGTCTCCTTGCTTTCGACAAATTGGACTTCGACGTCCCGGTCGATATGCCCAGGTGATTTGAAATCTCCTCGTGACTTAACCCTTCAATAATAAAAAGATTAAATACGGTCCTGTATCCCGGACTCAGATCCTGTACGGCCCGGATGATTTCGTCATACGTCAGTTTTCCTATCGCCTCTTCATTCACTGTTGGCATATGGTAAACCATATTGTCCAGCGAAGTGACCATCTGGTGCTTCTGGTGCTTTCTGAAATGATCAATGGCGGTAAAAATCATGATTTTACGTAACCAACCTTTAAATGAACTGATTACATCCGCATAAGCCGGTTTATAATGATGAATTTCCCGGAATATCTTTAAAAACCCGTCATTCAGAATCTCCACCGCGTCGTCCTGGTTCTTTACATAACGGTCGCATATGGCCATGGCATAACCATAGAAAGAGCTGTACAGAATTTTCTGGCTCTCCCGGCTGTTGCGACCACAGGCCTCAACATGGTAAGTTAGTTCATCCGCCGTTAACAAGTGTGTGTAGT
>CAZLRY010000009.1:22441-23652 GCA_964561675.1 uncultured Chitinophaga sp. | reverse complement strand
GCTTTATTTGGGATCGCGTTCACCTCCATCCTCTGCTATTCATTGGGCAATTACCCTGTGTTGGAGGTTTTTGTGCAACAGATATCGAATATGAGTCTCTCTGATATTTTCCAGTTGCCGGGTTAACCGGGCTGTCTGAATTCCAGTTTAAGGACAGTTTTTGAATTGGGTGATAATTTAAACCGGTCGTCGATCCGGAGACCGATCACCCAGGCAATCCGTTTATTGCTTTCAAGCACCCATACTTTTTCTTTGGCTGTTTTGGATAATTTCTGATCAATAAAAAACCGGGACAATTTCTTTTTTTTCTTCATCCCCAACGGATAAAAATAATCCCCGGTCTTCCATTTGCGGAGGATCATCGGATACTGCAATTGCCGGCTATCCAGCCAGGCTTCATTGGCAGCGGATGGTGGTAATTGTCCATTATGATCGGATAATTTGAATTTCAGTTCCCCTGCTTCAAATAAGATGGTTTCATCATTTACATTCACCGCAATGGTTGTAGTAGCAAGAGACTGCACCGGGCTGATGATCAGCCAATGCCGGTGTTTGATGATCCGGAAACCGCCACCCGGAGCATCCATGTATTTTCCGGAATCACTGGCGGTAAGTTTGATCAGTTCCTCTACCTGTTTCTCCCCGAATCCATATTCCCGGATGATTTCATAAATCAACGCCTTGTTGTTCACCTGCAGGAGTTGTTTTACCGGAATATGTATCTCGGTCCCTTTATACCGGCATAATTTTTTCTTCAAATCATTCACCGCGTATTGATACAGTTTTTCCGTTTCTTTAAACCGGCTGATATTGTCCTGCAGGTTCTGATTCACCTGTGGAAATACTTTACTGATAGCCGGGATCAGTTCATTCCGGAAAAAATTCCGGGTATACGTTGACGATTGATTTGACGAATCCTCGGCAAACGCGAGTTGGTACTCCCGGGCAAAATTCATCAGTTCTTCCTTGGTAAAAGGCAAAAGTGGCCGACGGATATAACCATTGATTTCCGGAATACCGGTTAACCCATGCAGACCTGTACCGCGAAAGAAGTTCATCAGCAGGGTTTCGTTGTTGTCATCGGAATGATGAGCTGTTAAGAGAAGCGAGAAGCGAGAAACGAGAAGCGAGAAGGAGTCTTCGCGGCCAGCTTTATCAATAAGACCCCGAAACCAATCATATCGTAGTTCCCTTGCTGCTTCCTGGATGGA
>CAZLRY010000009.1:15462-22341 GCA_964561675.1 uncultured Chitinophaga sp. | reverse complement strand
CCGAAAGCATGGTTATCCCCTGCTTTTTTGGCCTCATCCATCCCCTTTTCGTAGACTTTAATGGCCTCTTGTTCTTCCCCTATACGTTCCAGTAGTTTAGCCAGGTGGTAATAACTGCCCACATAATGTGGTTCGCGGTGCAGAATTTCCTCAAACAACTGCCGGGCCTGGGCGTCCTCCCCTATTTTAATGTATTCCAGGGCCAGAGCATGCAGTAAAAAACTATCTGAGGGGCTGGTAACAAGGAATTCCTTCAACTTTTCGATGCGGTCCATGTTATAAATTTTTTTACCGGGAATTGCCCGGAATTAGAAAGCTTCTCTTATCTTTGTTTTAGTTGCATAAACAACTAATTGTATAACGATTAAACACCTCGCACATGAAAATCCTGGTATGCGTTAGTAAGACACCGGATACTACTGCAAAAATAGCCTTCACAGATAACAACACGAAATTCGATGTGAATGGCGTGCAGTGGATCATCAATCCGTATGATGAATGGTATTCACTGGTGAGAGCCATTGAATTGAAAGAAGCCGATCCCTCCACCGTAATCCATCTCGTAACAGTTGGCGCAGCCGATGCGGAACCGATCATCCGGAAAGCCCTGGCCCTGGGTGGTGATGAAGCCATCCGTGTGAATGCCGACAGTCACGATAGTTATTATATCGCCGCACAGATTGCTGAAGTGGCTAAACAAGGCGGGTATGACCTTGTATTCACCGGTAAAGAAACCATCGACTATAATGGTTCATCTATTGGTGGTATGGTAGCCGAACTACTTGACCTCCCCTATATTTCCCTGGCCACTAAATTTGAGCTGGCTGGTTCTACGGCTACAGTGACCCGTGAGATTGAAGGCGGTGAAGAAGTGAATGAAGCCTCCCTCCCACTGGTGGTCAGTGCCACTAAGGGAATGGCCGAAGCCCGTATCCCCAATATGCGGGGTATTATGGCTGCCCGGACCAAACCCCTGAAAGTGGTGGAACCTGCAGCCGTTGATGCCCTCACTTCCGTAGCCGGATTCGGTTTACCCCCTGCCAAAGCCGGGGTAAAACTGGTGGATGCGGAAAATGTGGAGGAACTGGTAAGGTTACTGCATGAGGAAGCCAAAAGCTTCTGATAAAGTACGAGGTACGAGGTACGAAGTACGTCCTTCGGTATGTCCAGCATGAAGCTTTAAATAAACCTTGTACAGATTTTTGGCGGGACTACTCCCCGCATAAGGCGGGACAGACAGGATGACAAGATCAACAAGTTTTTTTAGAACATCGACTACTAACTACTATCTTCTAACTACTAACTAATTTAAATATGTCAGTCTTAATATTCATCGATACCGCCGAAGGCCATGTAAAAAAAGCATCGCTGGAAGCTATAACTTATGGTGCTAAAGTGGCAGAACAACTCGGCACTACGGCTGAGGGTATTGTGTTGGGTGCGGTGCAGGATGACCTCGCCGCATTGGGAAAATATGGGGTGAAGAAAATGCATCACGTCAATCACGAATCCCTGAATCACCAGGATGCGCAGTTATTTACCAAAGTAATTGCCGAAGCGGCCACTGCCTCCGGGGCAACCGTGATCGTGTTTTCCAATAATCTCAGTGGTAAAGCCATTGCTCCCCGGTTGTCAGTACGCCTTAAAGCCGGACTGGTTTCCGGTGCGGTAGCCCTGCCCGATGCCAGTGGTGGATTCGTGGTCAAAAAGAATGTATTCTCCGGGAAAGCATTTGCCAATATCTCCGTGAATACAGGCATTAAGATCATAGCCCTGAACCCGAATGCATATCAGACCATTGCCGGTGAAGGAGCGGCTGAAGTAGTGCCATTTGCCGCAACGGTGGATGCACCAAAAGTGAAACTGGTCAGTGTAAGTAAAGCTAGTGGAGAAGTACCCCTGACTGAAGCTGAAATCGTAGTGAGTGCCGGTCGTGGTATGAAGGGCCCCGAAAACTGGGGGATCGTGGAAGAACTGGCAAAGACCTTACATGCCGCTACGGCTTGTAGCCGTCCGGTAGCCGATGCGCATTGGCGTCCGCACAATGAGCACGTAGGACAAACTGGCTTCGCCATTGCCCCGAATCTTTACATTGCCATAGGTATTTCCGGTGCCATCCAGCACCTGGCCGGTGTAAACCGCAGTAAGGTAATTGTTGTGATCAACAAGGACCCGGAAGCTCCGTTTTTCAAAGCAGCCGACTATGGAATTGTCGGGGATGCTTTTGATGTAGTACCCAAGATGACCGCTGCTATTAAAAAGATCAAGGGAGTAGCTTAATAGTTCCTATAAAATCATAGTTTAGACCGGGCAATTGCCCGGTTTTTTTTATTCAACTTTTACAAATGAAAGCTATTTTTCTTTGCCTCCTGCTCCTCTCCTGGATCATGAGCTATTCACAAAAAAGTTTTGAAGGATGGATCCATTATAAAGCCACACCGGAAAAAGAATATTCCATTGAAGGCATAAAAGATAAAGGTGACTCCCTGGTTATTCAAATTGGTTTCACCAAAGGAAAGATCCTGATCCGAAGTTCAAAGGAAAGCGAGGAAGACTTATTGATCTTCCTTGATTCTGCAAAACTTTATACATTGGATCATAAAAACAATAGCTATAGCAGCCGTAAAATGAACGTGTCAAAACCCGGAATACCTGCTACCGCATTGACAATTGCCGGATACCATTGTACCCCTTCCCGGTCGGAGGGCAGCGGAACAGGGTTCGGCGGTCCCGTTCGTTCTACCATCTGGTTTGCTGACAGTCTTCTTTTTGATGTCCCTGAAAAATTAGCCGCCAATGATGAATTATTAATGGTGCGCAATGGACATATCATGCTCAAAGCGGAAATCATCACCAGTTTTAACCGGGGGCTTTACCGAAATGATAATGAAGATACAGTGGCAGAAAATAATGAGGAAGTACTCACCGTCATAGCGACCGCCGTCAAACCCGGAAATATCAGGCCGGAGGAATTTATGATCCCCTCCGGATATAGAAAAAATATGTATGTAACCATGGCTGATTCCGCGGTCACCTGGGACAGTACTGTAATGGTCGATACCGAAGTGACACTACCTCCCCCCGCTGTGAAAAAAGCCCCGGCGGCCCCCAAAAAACCAGCGACAAAAGGCAGACCCAGCACAAAACCACCCATACGTAAAGAGAACTAAATCAGGCACACAAGCATAAATATTTTGCCGAAAAGCCGTAGTTTCGTGGCATCGTATGAAGAAGATCGAACTGGAAATAGTGGCCCTTTCTCACAGCATCACCCAGACCCACTCCTATGCGGTGGTTTTGGGAGAAGTTAATGGCCTGCGCCGCCTTCCGATTGTAATTGGCGGCTTTGAAGCACAAGCCATTGCGGTTGCCCTTGAAAAAATGGCCCCCAGCCGTCCCCTGACGCATGACCTCATGAAAAATTTCATGACGGCCTTCGCCATCGATCTGCATGAGATCATTATCTGCGATCTGCAGGAAGGCATTTTCTACTCCAAACTGGTTTGTTCCGGTGAAAATGATACAGTAGAAATTGATTCCCGTACCTCCGATGCCATTGCCCTGGCAGTCCGTTTTGGCTGCCCTATTTATACCTACGAGAACATTCTCGAAAGTGCCGGTATCCTGATGGAAGACACAGCAGGTGCTGGAAAAAAGAAGAAAGCCAAACAGGAAGTGGTGGTGGAAGAAGACCGACCGACAGGAAATGAAGACCTGAAAACCATGACCTTAGAAGAGTTAAATCATCTTTTAAATGAGGTACTGGATAGCGAGGATTATATCCGGGCCATTGCCATACGGGATGAAATTAACAGTCGCGGCAAACGCAAGTAACCGATTCTAAATACTGTCCGGCCAGGCCGGTCACGCTCCATGATTGTATTCCCCAACTGTAAGATCAATCTCGGTTTGCATATTCTGCGCAAAAGAGCAGATGAATACCACGACCTCGAAACCGTCTTTTATCCCGTTCGTTTTACAGATATCCTGGAACTGATTCCTGATCGTAGCACTACAGATCAACCGGTAACCTATTCGCAGTCCGGTCTCGAAATTCAAGGAAACCCATTGGATAATCTTTGCGTGAGAGCATACCAGTTGCTGAAGAAAGATTACCCGGCATTGCCCCCGGTGAAAATGCACCTGCATAAAGTGATTCCAACCGGAGCAGGTCTGGGTGGCGGCAGTGCCGACGCGGCATTCACCCTGCAATTATTGAATGATTATTTTAAACTGGAATTATCAACAGATCAGCTCTTGCATTATGCACTCTCATTAGGCAGTGATTGCCCTTTCTTTATACTGAATAAGCCCGCCTATGCCACCGGACGTGGTGAGCTTCTGGAGCCGGTATCCGTCGATCTGACGGGATATACACTGGTCATCGTCAACCCGGGTATACATGTCCCCACAGCAAAAGCCTTCGCCGGTATACGCCCGGCACTGCCCGAAAAATCACTCAAAGAAATCATTGCCCAACCGGTCAGCAGCTGGGCCGATGATCTGGTCAATGATTTTGAAAAGCCCATTTTTTACCAATACCCTGAAATTGCAGCTATCAAAGATGAGCTGTATCGTGCCGGTGCCGTTTATGCGTCCATGAGCGGCAGTGGAAGTACCGTATATGGATTATTCGGAGCTGGTAAACCCCTGATTTTAAACCTGCCTCCGGCGTATTTTATAAAAGTGCTGCCCGCCTGATCCTGCTCATCCGCAAATAAAAAAAGGGCGTTACTTTTGTGTCCTAAATTCACTGTATGGAGATTTATAAAGAGTTTGGTTTTGACGCGGCCCATTACCTCCCGAATGTACCTGAAGGGCATAAATGCAAGCAAATGCATGGGCACACCTACCATCTCCGGGTCTATATACAGGGTACCCCTGATCCTGAATCCGGGTGGATCATGGATTTTAAAGTATTGAAAGACACCGTACTTCCCCTCATTGACCAGGTGGATCATCGCTTATTAAATGAGATCCCCGGACTCGAAAACCCCACGGCAGAAAATATCACGATCTGGTTCTGGGATCGTATCAAAGCGGGCTTACCCTTACTCAGCCGGATAGAACTGAAAGAGACTCCGACAACCGGTGTGATCTACGACGGCCGCTGATTTCATGTACTTTTTGTATCTTGTGGGCGCAATGTTCCAATACACAAGGACATATCATTTTCTCAAAGCCAACCTCGATCTGCTTAATCATCGAGGGTAGAAGCTTTCTTACTGTTCACCCTTCGGCAAGCTCAGGGTGACAGTTCTTGTCATGCTGAGCTTGCCGAAGCATGAGCTTGCCGAAGCATGAGCCTGCCGAAGCACGAGTTTGACGAAACACTCATTTTGCGTTTTCACAATTCACTTTTCTAAAACAGACAACTATGACCCCCACTATAACTATGTCCGCAACTGCACAACACTACCTCGAACTCGAGGAACAATATGGCGCCCACAACTATCATCCCCTGCCCGTAGTGCTGAGCCGCGGCAAGGGTGTACACGTTTGGGATGTGGATAGCAAACAATACTTTGATTTTCTCAGTGGCTATTCCGCCGTTAATCAGGGCCATTGCCACCCCGTGATCCTGCAGACATTTATTGAACAATCACAACAACTCACCCTCACCAGCCGCGCATTTCACAGTGACCGGCTTGGCGAATATGTAAAATTTATCACGGACTACTTCGGTTATGATAAAGTGCTGCCTATGAATACCGGCGTGGAAGCCGTGGAGACCGCGATCAAACTCTGCCGCAAATGGGCCTATGAAGTGAAAGGTATTGAAGAACATAAGGCCGTTATACTGGTATGTGAAGGTAATTTCCATGGACGGACTTCCACGGTCATCTCTTTCAGCAGTGATCCTACAGCCCGTAAAAATTTCGGTCCTTACATGCCCGGATTTAAAGCGATTCCCTACAATGATCCACAAGCATTGGCTGCTGCGCTTGAAGATAAAAATGTGGCCGGCTTCCTGGTAGAACCCATACAAGGTGAAGCGGGGGTATTGGTACCCGATGAAGGTTACCTGGCAAAGTCCAAGGCCCTCTGTGAAGCAGCCAATGTATTATTCATTGCCGATGAGATACAAACCGGACTGGCCCGTACAGGCAAAATGCTGGCCTGTGATCATGAAAATGTGCGGCCGGATCTGCTCATCCTGGGCAAAGCACTGAGTGCCGGCATGATGCCGGTCAGTGCCGTGCTGGCCGATGATGAGATCATGCTGACCATCAAACCCGGTGAACATGGTTCCACTTACGGAGGCAATCCACTGGCCTGTGCCGTGGCCATGACTTCCCTTCGTGTTTTGAAAGAGGAGAAGATGGCGGAGAATGCTGCGGTCCGTGGTGAACAGTTACGGAAAGGACTGGCAGATCTGCACTCCAGACATATTTCCCTGATACGTGGCAAAGGTTTGCTGAATGCCATTGTGATCAATCACCCGGATAAAGAAGCCGCCTGGGAACTTTGCCTGCAGCTGCAAGAAAACGGATTGCTTGCCAAACCAACCCATGGCGACAAAATCCGGTTTGCACCTCCCCTGCTGATCACTGAAGCGCAGATCAATGAAGCGGTGACCATTATTGGTAAAAGCCTGAATAGTTTAGGGTAATATCGTAAACCATCATTGTTTTATAAACCGGATTGATTTCTTCCAGTTTACTCCCTGCAGTTGCAGAAAGTAAAACCCTGCGGGCAATTGCACAAGATTAATTGAAAAATGCTGTGTGCCCTTTTTCACCAATAACCGGGCATTATAAAAACATTTCCCGGAAGGGTCCACTATCCGCAAGTTTGCAGGACCAGGCTGTAAGCTGATAACCTGAAGGTTTGTCTGCTGTGTAACCGGATTAGCATTCAGCTGAAGCAAGGGATATC
>CAZLRY010000009.1:6832-15362 GCA_964561675.1 uncultured Chitinophaga sp. | reverse complement strand
TGTTGCCTGAAAAGAGATCAGTCTGACCGGTAAGGGCAGGCTGATCCTTGATAATCCATAGGCTGAAAAACGGGTGAGCCCGTTGATCTTTACCGTCCGGGTATCGCCACCTGCATTCACCAATGGCTGGGGCACAGCGGCACTCAGCCAATACCCATTGTGGCGGTGCCAGGCCTGTACCTGCTCCTGTTCATAGGGTGTAGTATTAAACAGGGAGCCGGTCTGGTTCAGTTGGTCAAACTGAAAGGTGATATCTGCACCGCTTATTGGCGGATTTACAGATGGCTGAATAAACCAGGTCAGTAATACTGCCCCATCACTGGTATAGGGAAAATCCGGTACCACCCCGTCATTCACCCTTACGGACCAATGATGACCATTCCCCTTTTCAATCAGCACCGGATTATAACGGCTATGTCCAACCGGGAATATCTTCCCCGATACGCCCACATTTTCCAGCACCAGGGCACCGGTTCCGGCCGTTCGTATATAACTGGTACTTCCGGCACCGCTGACCAATCCTGTAACGGTCAATTGATAACCATCGAGATCAATATAACTGGAAACAGCAGCCAGTGCCAGGTTTCCGGAAATGGTTTTGTCCTGCAGCAAGGTGATTGTGGTCCCGCTCCCTACCTGTAATCCGGCAGAGGCAGACAAATTCAGTTGTACGCTTCCGCCCAATACCGCAGTAAGGCCGTCCACCAATACCACACCACAGGATGCAGTTGTATTGAGGATACCCGTACCCGAAATTCCATTACGAAATTGTTTCTGCCCAGTCGCGGTAAAACTAACCGAGGCGTTTACTTCCAGTATACCATTCACCCGTGTAACAGCCGATGCACCTACCGGCAGGGTAACCGGTTGTGAAATGCGCAATACCGGAATGGTACTGTTGCTGACATGTGGAAAATAAGTAACCCCGTTTGTCCCCATGCCATGATAAGCGTTCTCAAGCACTGCTGCATCTTCATACACATAATTGGCCGCATGAACCCCGGCACCAGGAACCGTTGTTAGTCCACCGGCACTGATCCGTAAGATTCCCCCGGATTTTATGCGCAGACTGGCTGTTGAGTTGCCAAACAAGGGCAGGTTTCCAGTGGCAGCCAGTTGAAAAATACCCCCGCTTTCTATTTGCAGCTCATCTCCTGCCCCGTCATTCAGCAATAACTGACCACCACCATGTTGCAGCAACCCACCTGCTTCAATGATTAACTGATCGGCCATGGTAAAATACTGATGAGTGATCGAATGTCCATTCCTGATCCTGATACCTGCCGCATACCAGGTCGGCAGTTCAGTGGCATCCGCCCAGCTCAGTTCATCAGCGGACTCTTCCCAGGTGCTGAGTGAAGACCAGCTTCCTGAGGACTTTGTACGATAGAATTTGGTGGAAGGAAGGGCATAACCCGGTTCTATACCCAGGTCATCTATCCCCAGTCCGTCATCTGAACCGCTGGCAGCAGCATCGGTCCAGCGAAAAAAACAGGTACTGCCCGGTTCAATAAATAGTCCGGTAATGGTGGCGCTGATCAGCCGTTTATTAACAACCGCATTGCCATCCATAGCGCCTGCCTGGCCATTGCTGACCGGTGCAATAAAATCAAGAATATCGAGATCCACCCATTCCCCGCTAACCAATGAACCCGCATTTAAACTGAACTGAAAATCGAGCCGGTCATTCCGGCCGGTGGACCCGAGCCGCCATTGTTCACCGGTGTATGAAACCGAAATCCGGGTTATAAGTTGCCCGGTTGTATTGGTAAAATGAAATCCGATGACCGGAGTTAAAGTGCCCGACTGAAGCATGCCCAGTGCCCTTTCCGGGGAAGACAGTGCTCCGAAGCTATAGGTATCACCCGTACTGCCTGATCCGGTACCAGCGGTATACATCGCGTCCGAAGCAGTACCGGTCTCCTGCAGTACCCAACCTTCCGGCAATATGCTTCCGGAACCGGTACTGAGCAGGCTGTTGAAATCCTGGCTATAATTGCCCGTTAAAGAAAACTGGGCATTACTTAATAAAAAACAACTTTGAAAAACAAGGAGAAAAGCAAATTTCCGCATACCATTTTTTTTAGGATAAGATGAATTCAATTCTATCCTAAAGGAAAAAAGTCTGCATTATCCGGCCATGGGAATTACACCGGATTGAAATGATATTTTACTCCTTATTTTCCGTTTTTATCCGGATATCGGGAAACAAAGCTGCAAATAACATCAGGACTCCGCTCAGCAACATCAGGTAAAAACCGGTCTCGCGAACGGGACATTCACCGCCCTTGCAGGTGCCGATCACCAGGAAATTTTTGAGTATCCACGCGGTATTAAGGGCAATGATGAAGAGGTTCCATCTTTTTGCCCAGAGTTTAGGGATGAATATAAATGCGATAAAGAATGGCAACAACAGAAAATGGAAATAAGCCGGCTTCCCGTAATTGGTACCGGTAGCATCTACCCCGCTGATCACCAGTTGGTGGGATTGAATCGTAACCCAGGGCATAAATGACGCCATTACCAGTAAAGCCGCTCCGGCCAGTCCGATCCATTTTGAGTATTTCATATACTTTATTAACGGACCGCAAGATACTGAAACCATACAAAACCCTGCCCCGGTTGTTGAAGATAACAAAGCGGGGCAGGATATGCTTATAATTTAAATCCGACGCTGATACCAAATACCCGGTGCTTATTCTTATCATCCGCACTGCTATTGCTTCCACTCTGCAATTTGGCCAACCCGTGTCCGTACTGAGCTGATAATACCAGGAACTTTGTCTGTATTCCTGCTGTGGCATTTAAACCATAATCAAATCTTTTCATGATCCCGTAACCGGCTCCTTCCTCATAATCGAGTGTGGAAGGGTCATCATCGGACCAACGGATATTCTCCTCACTGTTGAAAGAAGTACCCAGGAATTTTCCATCTGTTTTATTTTTTCCCGCAATACCCACTGCCAGGTAAGGTCCGCCACCTATGAAAAAACGTATTGGTGCTGCAGGGGTTTTAAAAATCAGATTAATGGGAACCTCCACATACATCGGATTGGTGGTTGCCCTGAAATAAGTAGGATCAGATACAGATCCGGATTGGGTTTTTGATCCTTTTCCGGTGAAAAGTATACCCGGTTGAAAGAATAAGAACGGTGCGATTTTGATATCCCCGCTGAATCCGGCATGGAAACTGGTCAGCAGGGAATTATCATCCACATCCCCGTCATTGGAAATAGAGATATTCGCCAGGTTTACACCCACTTTGAACACCTGCGCGTTTGCGGATACTGTTGTAATGAACAGTATAAATAAGGAAAGCCTGATTGTTTTCATATTAATGGTTTTATGTTTCACGTCGATTGGCAAAAGTCCTGCCACGATCTGTCTGCCTGATAAACATGTATATAAACAGTAGAATTATGCAAATGAGAAAACAGGACAGAGAAAGAACTTCACCGTTATGTGACTGAAAGGATTTTATTGTGTTTAAAATAAAATGTAGAATGTGGACATTTCATTCCAATCAGGATGTGCACTGAAATGTCAGCAGAGGTTAATAACCTGATTAAACGATTGAATACGAATCATCAAAACAGGTTGACTGTATTAAAAAACAATAGATTCCAAAAAGCATGCCTGTATTGAAACAGGGAGTGAAAATTGACGAAGTCGTGTCATTGGTATATTATGCGACAGTTGTTACATAAGTATTGGGTATTGACGGTTAGTCATAAGTTAATGAAGAAATTCAAGCCAAATCAGCAGGCAACACTGTCATAATTTGTCTACTGCAGGACTTTAGAATACCATCAGGGTCTCTTTACCAAACGGTTCTTTGGCATACGTATATATGTTTACGGCAATTTGTTCAGGTGTTTGCCAGCCAGACCTGTCCGCATCTGGCATGGCCACCCGGTTTTGTGGTGTATCAATAATAAAAGGAACTACTACAAATACTTTTACATCAGTCCCTGCAGCTTCCAGGTTTATCAGGTCGGCCAGTCTGAATAAAAGCGACTTGGACAGACCATATGCCGTTACCCCTATGTTTTTATCCGACGCCATACCTGCCTGTGAACCGATCAGAAAAATAGTGCCGGAACCCTGCTCTTTCATATGTAAAAAAACCGGCCTTGCGACATGATAAGCAGTCATAAAATTCAGATTGATCTGCTCCTGTATATTCCCGGAAGGGGTGGAAGCTATATCCCCCATGGCAAAACCACCTACGGTTAGCACGGCCGTATGTACAGTCCCCTGCTGTATTACAGACTGAACCCATTCAGCAGTGGCGGTTTCATCGGTAAGGTCGGGCTTTGCACCTGTATATGCTGAGCTGGACTCTGCTAAAAATCCGGTTCCCGATACCTGGTAACCGCTGACCAGTAATTGCGCTGCCACTGCCCTTCCCAGGTTTCCGGATGCGCCGGTTACGATGGCCCTTTTCATTATTCTTAGTTTTAATACTAAATTAGTAAAAATCCGCAGGCAGCTAAAGCCGGCACCTGTTCGATATAGTTTAGTAAATTACACAACCGCCCGGTACATGCTGAAGCAAATCCTGATATTGTTTTACCTTTTGCTGCTGGCTTTGCAGCCAATGGCCCAGCAAAACTGTACAGAACCGGGACAGACTCCGGTTTCCGCCATACCGGTCTGTGGCAGTGAGCCATTTACCATTACTACTCCAACCTATTGCGGCATCACCAATATTCCGGTCCCCTGTGCCGGAGGTTTCAGTTATCAGAATACCAATCCCAACTTTTTCCGGATGGCCTGCTTCAGTTCCGGCACCCTGGGTTTCCTGATAACACCCTCTGTAGCCACCGCCAATTACGACTGGCAGCTTTTTGATATCACGAGCCGGAATCCGTTTGACATTTTCACCAACCCGGATGCATTTGTAGCCTGTAACTGGTCCGGCGAACCCGGTGAAACAGGCGCATCCGATGATGGAACAGAACTAATTGTTTGTGCCGGCTCTGGCATGAATACCTATAGTAAAATGCCCCAGGTCGTTCAGGGTCGTACTTATCTGCTGATGGTAGCCAATCAAAGTGCTTCAGGTGGCAGTTATCAACTGACCCTTACCGGGGGAACGGCCAGTATAACGGATGCTATTGATCCTAAAATGGATTATGCCATGATGAGTTGTGATGGACAGAAGATCACCCTGAGACTGAATAAGAAGATCGTATGTGGCAGTATAGCAGCTGACGGTTCGGACTTTAGTCTGAGTAACGGCATGGCAATCCTTTCAGCGGCAGCAGCAGATTGCAGTTCACCATTTGGCAGTGATTCCATATTTATCAGGCTGGCACAACCTCTTCCAAATGGCAATTATACCTTACGTATCAATAACGGGACAGATAATAACACGCTGGTGGATGTCTGTAACAAAAATATTGCGACCGGTCAGACTCTTGCCTTTTCAGTTTCCGATCAGCAGCGGACCTATCCGGATGAAGCTGTCATCTTTTCCTGCGCGCCCGGGTTTGTCCGGGTTGGATTCAACCGGCCCATCCGCTGTGGCAGCCTGCTGGCTGATGGCAGCCAATTCAACATAACCGGTCCTCAACCAGTTACGGTGATTGCGGCAGAAGCACTCAATTGTGGACCTTCACTTCTCAGCAATGAAGTGATACTCCGTTTCGCCACAGCTGTGAACCTGGCCGGGATCTATGAAATACGATTAAATCCTGCGGGAAGCAATGGGAGTACTTTACTGGATGAATGTGGTATTGCTCCGGTCAATTCATCTGCCATTCCTTACTTCACCAGCAGCAACCCGGTATCAGCCCAGTTTAGTTTTATAAAAAATGAAACCTGCAAAGGAAGCCAGTTTCTCTTCTCCCATAATGGGGCCAATGCGGTCAATAACTGGTCCTGGATTTTTGGTAACACCGGCACCAGCAATCTTCAGCATCCGGTCTATTCTTTTACTTCAGGTGGCCAGCACCAGGTGCAGCTTGTGGTATCGAACGGAGCCTGTTCGGATACGATCCGGCAGACATTGAACAGTATTCAAACGGTTAAAGCTGCTTTTGAAACGGATGCCCTGGTGTGCCCGGGTGATACATTAACTTTTAAGAATAACAGTTCCGGCAGTATTGACCGATGGGAATGGAATTTCGGGAATGGAAGCACCAATACATTGCCCCTGCCCCGCAACTTTCAGTTTGGCCCGGTACCGGCAGAAACACTTTATCCCATTACCCTGGTGGCGTATAACAATGCCCTGAATTGCAGTGATACCGCCCGCCAGCTGGTGAGGGTACTGAACAGTTGTATCATCGCGGTGCCCACCGCTTTCACGCCAAACGGAGATGGATTAAATGACTTTCTCTACCCGTTGAATACGGAGCGTGCTGAGCAAACTCGTTTTAGTGTATACAATCGCAATGGTCAGCTCGTCTATCGTAGCACGGACCGTTCAGGTAAATGGGACGGAAAAGTAAATGGCAAGGGGCAGGATGCTGGTGTATATGTATGGATATTCAGTTATACCACTGCTCAAAGTAAGCAGCCTGTATTGCTAAAAGGAACCACCCTGCTGATCCGGTAATTTTAACATTAAACACGAAGGGATTTGTGTTAAATTGCTCCAAAAACCAAAAGCCATGCAATCTACTCTCAAGGTATTGCTCCTGACCCTCATTTCCGTCAGCAGCTTTGCCCAGCAAAATTTCAGCTTTACGCCAGAAAAGCCAAAACCCGGAGAAACCATCAGCATCACGTACCGTCCAGCCGGGGATATTGCCAATACGATACTACCGGTGGAAGCCATCGTTTACCAGCATGGACAGAGTTCACAAAAAGCGGATGACCTGCTCCTCAAAAAAACAGCGGATGGATTTACCGCCAGTTTTATAGCGGATACGGCAGCTAACTTTATTTACTTCAGTTTTAGTGCCGACAAAAAGTTTGATAATAATGCCAATGAAGGATACATCATTCATTTGTATGAAAATGATAAAGTACGCAAAGGCAGTAATATCAATCAGTTTATGTTTTACCAGTTTTATGGCAGCGGGGCCGGAGTGGAACGAAATAATGAAAAAGCGCTGGCCGCCATGGAAACTGAGTTCAGCTTATACCCGGATAACCGGAAACCCTGGTTGGGAAACTATATACGGCTTAAGAACACGGTAAAAAAGGATGCAACAAATGCCCTGGCCTTACAAGAGATCGAGCGTCTGATCAAAGGCGGACTGAAAGAAGAAACTGACTATGAAACCCTGGCTGGCCTGTACAGTCTTGCAAAACTGCCGGAACAATCGAAATGGATTTCCCAACTCTGGAAAGAAAAATATCCGGACGGCAAGTGGACTGTCAATGAAACACTACAGGCGTATTATACACAACCTGACCCGGAAAAAAGGGAAGTGATGTTAAATGAAATCATACAGAAAACGAAGACGGATAAAAAGTGGGAAACAGTCATTCAAAGTATTCCCCGTTTGCAGACAATCATTGTAAGCGGGTATGCCACAAAGAAGAACTGGGAGAAAATGAGAGCGTATGCAGCAAAAATTGAAGACAAGGCAACGCTGGCTCAAACCTACAATTCCGCCGCCTGGGAAATGCAGAAGAAAGGCGAAAACCTTGAGATAGCAGAGGAAATGTCCCGGTTTGCTACGGAATACAGTCGCGAACAGTGGCTCAAACCAACGGCAAAAAAACCGGAAAGCATGACCGAGAAGCAATGGAAGAAAAATGCCGAATTCAGTTATGCGCAGAACGCGGATACCTATGGCATGGTGCTGTACCGGATGGGACAGTTCAAAAAAGGACTTCCCTTTGCCAAAGAAGCTGCGATTAAAATTCAACAGGGAAAGGATGCGGATTATAATAATACCTATGCCCTGCTGGCAGAAAAAGTAATGCCGGCCAAAAAACTGAAACCGGAACTGGAGCAATTTGTAAAAGAGGCAAAATCCACCAGTGAAATGACGGAAATCCTGAAAAGGATCTATACCAGTGAAAAGAAAACAGAAGATGGTTTCGAGCAATATATCACAGCGTTGAAAGAAGAAAGCCGGTTGAAAATGCTGAAAGATATTCAACAATCCATGTTGAATGAAAACAGTCCTTCTTTTGCCCTGGTCAACCTGGAAGGCAAAAAAGTGGATATCGCAGAACTGAAAGGCAAAGTAGTGGTGGTGGATTTCTGGGCCACCTGGTGCGGCCCCTGTATTGCCAGTTTCCCGGGTATGCAGAAAATGGTGACTAAATACAAAGACAACCCAGATGTGAAATTTGTATTTGTTGACACCTGGGAAACCAAAGAAGAGAAAGTGAAAAATGCGCAGGAATTTATCAGCAGCAATAAATACACTTTTGATGTGCTGATGGACAATGACAACAAAGTGGTGGAGCAATTCAAAGTGGACGGCATTCCCACCAAGTTTGTAATTGATAAGAACGGGGTGATCCGTTTCAAATCCGTTGGATTCAGTGGCAGTGATGATAAGCTGATCGCCGAACTGACTGCGATGATCGATATCGCTGCGAATCCGCCCAGCAAATC
>CAZLRY010000009.1:0-6732 GCA_964561675.1 uncultured Chitinophaga sp. | reverse complement strand
TAAGGCTTTCTGAACTTTTGTGAGATCACTAAACCTATGTGTTAAAAATATCCGCGTAGCGGAGGGCGGCTGCGCCGCTGTTTAACACATAGATACATAGAGACATAGGAGACACATAGAGAGAAATTGTATTTCTATGTGTCTCCTATTTATTCTAACAGAGCTCCCTGCTTTAGCTCATTTCTGTTTATAATGATTCTTCATCTTTTGTGAAACAACTAACCTATGTGTTAAAAGTTTCCGCGCAGCGGATGGCGGCTGTAATAAAAAAAGAGGCCATCTATGTAAGACGCCCTCTTTTAAATGAGTTTACTTCACCTGGTTTCAACCCGAATATACCGGTACTGCTTTGCCCGGCACATACCTTCCGGCCGGATACATATTTTTCCCGGAAGGACTAACAGGTAAGGTAGGAATGGATTCCGGTGTAATTATTTATGGCATTGTTCCGCTGACTAAGATAAAAAGAAGCCGGATTTCAAGCAAGCCGTGTTTTCATTTTTTTAGCACAATAAGCACCGGAAATTTACGATTTACAAGGTATGATTAGGGGTTTTACGATACGTTGCCTCAGCCTTTCTAATCTTTTCACCTTTCAGGGTTCTTAAATGAAAATTGAGCATTGAATATTGAACATTTTCTTCTCTTAGAAATTCAATGCTCAATATTCAACGCTCAATGCTCAATGTACAATTGACCGGACTACTATCTGCTAACTACTATCTCCTAACTATACAGCTCCTCCCGCAGCGTCTTTACCCGCTCATCTTCCAGGTATTCATCAAACGTAGTAAGACGATCGATGATTCCTTTGGGGGTTAATTCAATAATACGGTTGGCGACGGTCTGCATGAAGGTATGGTCATGACTTGTCAGGAGGACAATGCCTTTATACTCTGTACATTGTTCGTTGAAACTCTGGATACTCTCCAGGTCCAGGTGGTTGGTGGGCTGATCGAGCAAAACAACATTCGGATTCTGGAGCATCATGCGGCTAAGCATACAACGCACTTTCTCTCCCCCACTGAGTACATTGGTTTTTTTCAGTACATCTTCGCCGCTGAACAGCATCTTACCGAGGAAACCGCGGAGAAAGGGCTCATCCACATCTTTTACATGATCCGGTACAAACTGGCGGAGCCAGTCCATCAGGTTATCCTGCCCGTTAAAGAACTCGCTGTTTTCCTGGGGCAGGTATGCATGGGTAACGGTACTACCCCACTCGTAAGAACCGCTGTCGGCGGTTGTCCCGGCAGTGATGATATTGAAGAAACTGGTAACGGCCAGCGGGTCACGGCTGAGTAAGGCAATTTTATCGCCTTTGTTCACGGTAAATGTAACATCCTTAAAGAGGGTACGTCCGTCTACCGCTTTGGTCAATTTCTCAATATTGAGGATCTGGTTACCCACTTCCCGTTGTTGCTGGAAAATGATACCGGGGTATTTGCGGTAACTGGGCTCGATCTCTTCGATGGTTAATTTCTCGAGGGCTTTCTTTCTGGAAGTGGCCTGTTTACTTTTACTGGCGTTGGCACTGAAGCGGGCGATAAAGTCGATCAGGGCCTGGCGCTTTTCCTCCGTCTTTTTATTCTTGTCATTCACCTGGCGCGCCATCAGCTGTGAGGATTCGTACCAGAAGGTATAGTTACCGGTAAAGATCTTGACTTTCTGACGGTCCACATCGGCCACGTGGGTACATACGGCATCCAGGAAGTGACGGTCGTGGCTCACCACTAACACAATGTTTTCGTAGTCGGCCAGGAAGTTTTCCAACCAGCTGATCGTTTCGATATCCAGACCGTTGGTCGGCTCATCCAGTAACAGGATATCCGGGTTGCCAAATAAGGCCTGTGCCAGCAGTACCCGTACTTTCAGGTTGGAAGGGATATCCTTCATCAGGGATTGCTGGAACTCCTCTTTTACACCAAGTTCACTCAGAAAAGTTGCAGCATCACTTTCAGCGGTATAGCCACCCAGTTCTCCATATTCATGTTCCAGTTCACCGGCACGCATGCCATCTTCCTCAGTAAAATCGGCTTTAGCATAGATAGATTCCCGCTCTTTGCCGATTTCCCAGAGTTTGGTATGACCCATCATAACCGTATTGATGACGGTTTCCTCATCGAACTGAAACTGATTCTGCTTCAGTACGGCCATCCGCTCACCCGGGGTAATGGTAATGGTTCCTTTATTGGGTTCGATCTCCCCGGCAAGGATTTTCAGAAAAGTAGATTTCCCGGCACCATTGGCACCGATCACACCATAACAGTTCCCTTTTGTGAAATTGAGGTTTACTTCCTCAAATAATACCCTTTTGCCGTAGGCGAGTTTCAGGTCTTTTACGCTGATCATATTAAATACACTTTTGGTTGAGCCTGGGCCGGGGGCCCTGTAAGCGGCCGCAAAGGTAAGGAATAGTTGACAGGTTTAAAGGGTGACAGGGTGATAAGGAAACAGCCCCCTAAAGTTCAGATCCAACCCCTAAGTAGGGCCTTATCAACCTGTTAACCTTTCAACCCTTCAACCTTACCAAAAAAAGATCCCGTCTGTTTAGCAGACGGGATCTGAGTAAGAAATATTACTTCAACCTTACTTGTAAACAACGAAGGAAGAGGTTCTCTTCACAAATCCGTTCTGATCATTGGACAGGAACAGGTGATAAGCACCACCTGGTAATGTACCGAGATCAATGTTCACCACAGAACCGTAAGTCAGTCCGGTATTCACCTGTGTTTTAACCAACTGACCCATCGCGTTGAAAATTCGGATGTTCAGGTTATTGTACAGGTCTGAATTCATACGGATGCGGAACTGTCCGGTGTTCGGATTCGGGAATACCACAACAGAAGAGTATTTATCAAGCGTGATATGACGCTCTGCACACTCATTCACCAGAATAACTCTGGATGCTACGGTCTGGCAGGCTCCGTTAGCAGCAGTGTAGGTAACTGTTTTGGAACCGATACCTGCAACAGACGGTGTAAAGGTAGAACCGGATACACCAGTACCTGCGAATGTACCACCGGCTGGTGTTGCACTCAGGCTGAAGGATGCATCAGATACACAAGCAACAGGTTGTAAAGCAAATTCTACAACCGGATAACTGTTTACAGTCAGCGTCGCAGCATTTGAAGTTACAGATCCGCAACCTGCTGTTACGATCACCCTGAACTGATAGCCATTCTGACCAATTACAAATGGCTGTGCAAATGAAGATGCAGTAGCACCGGCGATATTTGTCCAGGTACTACCTCCGTTTACGCTGAACTGCCATTGATATGTCAATGTTCCTACACCTGTAGTTGCGGTTACACTGAAAGTACGGGAGGTTCCAGCACAAATGGTTGCAGCAGTTGGCTGAGTTGTAATTACCGGGAAGGTATTTACAGTCAGGGTAGCTGCAGTAGAGATACCCGGGTTACAAGCGGCATTGGATGCAATAGCTCTGTAACGTAAAGTATTCTGTGCCGGCAGCACACCGGTAATGGTCAAAGCAGTGGTAGTTGCACCGGAATAGTTACCGGTATTGCTGAGGTTGGTCCAGGTGGTACCACCATCAGCACTTACCTGCCACTGATAAGAAAGACCAGAACCACCAGCCAGTACATTGAAGGTCAGGTTAGTGCCCTCACATACGGTCTGATTGGCCGGGTTTGTGGTAACGGTGATTGATGCAGAAACCAGCAGGGTGGCCGCTGTTGAAGTGGCAGCCGGGGTACAAGTACCAGACACCACACAACGATAACGGTTATTGTTGTCAGCAACGGCTACAGCAGCGATACTATATGTAGCTGAAGTGGCTCCGGATATATCATTCCAGGTTGTACCAGCATCCGTACTTAACTGCCACTGGTAAGTGAGTGCAGTACCTGTTGCAGTTACGGTAAAGGAAGCCGCACTGCCTGAGCAAAGATTCAGGTTAGCCGGATTACCGGTAATAGCAGGCGCAACATTTACAGTCAGGGTAACCGCATTGGATGTGGTGGTTCCGCACTGTCCGGTTACGTTTACTCGATACTGATAGTTATTCTGTGCAATGGTCGCACCGGTAACTGTATAAGAAGCAGCTGTTGCTCCTGAGATATTTGACCAGCTGGTACCACCGTTGGTGCTCAGCTGCCATTGATAGGTACCGGTAGACACCACAGTGAATGTAGCATTGGAGCCTGCACAAGCAGCCTGGCTGACAGGTTGTGTGGTAATAGCAGGACCTGTGCCCGGATTAATAGTAAATACGATATCTCTTGTCTGCGTCGGGGCACCAGTACCTGTACCGGTTACAGTAACAGTATAGTTACCCGGAGAAAGGGTGGACATACCCGTCAGGCTGACCGTGGTGGAAGGTGAGCCTTGTGTCAGTGTGGTGCTGGCGAAGCTTACAACGGGACCAGCAGGACTGACCGTGCCGGTCAGGCTGACATCGCCGGTGAAAGTACCGATCCAGGTAGCAGTCAGGTTGCCAGATGTCATTACATCGGAAGCAGGGCAAGCTGCTACTACAGGTGCAGGGCTGTTGAAGTTAAAGCCATTTGGCGGAGGCGTGATCGTGATCACGGCATTGTTGATATCAAAGAAGATATTTCCTATGGCTTCTACTTTCACACGACCATTACCGGTAGGATCAACCGGAACGGCGATATTTTCTGTACCATCATTCGGTGTACTGGCAGCCAGGACAACCGGGAAGGTAACACCTCCATCAGAAGAGAAGGAGATTTTTACGTTTGCGCAGTTGATCGGAGCACCTGTTGTACCATTTACAGACCAGGTTACTGCTTGTGTAGAACCACCTACCCAGTTGGTTGCAGTGTTCTGTGACGTAATCAGGAATGGACCTGTAGTGGCATCTACTGTTACCACCATATCCGTGAATGCGGTCTGTCCCACTTTGATCGGAGCAGATGCACTATAAGGACTGTTATCACGAACGGTCAGGCGGAAGTTCAGTGTACGGGCCACAGAGCTCAGTGCTTCAATATTGGCACCCGCATCACCACCAGGCAATGGTCCTGTTACAGAACCACCGGTAAGGATGGTGGACAAACGGGGCATTAAACGGGTGGGAGAAGTCACCGGACTGAAGGATAACCAGTTTGGACCGGTAGTCTTGGTCGGAGAAGCAACGCTTGCCGCACCAGTGGTGGTCGTGTTATCATTCTGCTCCCAGCAATAGGTCAGTACGTCACCGGCATTGGCATCAGTGGCAGAACCAGTCAATGCAAATGGTGTGGTGATCGGAATAGTAAAGTTTGAAACAGGTGCCACCACCGGAGTGGCGTTGTTCGCTGTAATTACAGTAGTGATCGGGCAAGTCTTAGTTGACAGGTTTACCTGGATCTGCTGAATAGATGCCTGATGGAAAATATCGATAGAGTGTGGCGCTACGTCCTGGGCTGTGATACCGGCATATCCCATGATTGTGATACCAGAACCAACTTCTTTATTAACACCAGAGCCTTCACTGGACATAGAGAAAGTGTGGTTACCACCGAGCTGATGACCAATTTCGTGAGCTACGTAGTCGATGTCAAAATTATCCCCCTGGGGAATACCGTCTGCTGGGGAAGTGATTCCACGGCCTTTTTGTCCATCTACGCAAACGCAGCCAATACAACCGGCATTACCTCCGCCTCCACTGGCGCCAAACATGTGACCGATGTCATAGTTGGCCTCGCCAACATTAGCGGTCAGGACTGCCTGTAACTGGTTATTCCAGTTACCCATAGTAGTATAGGGATCTGTTGCGGGATCATAATAAATAACGGTTGTTGAAGTGGGAACCAGGTTCAGGTGAAGAGCGAGGTCTTTTTCATAGCAACCATTGGTACGGGTAAGGGTGGCATTGAAAGCGGCCAATACCAGGTTAACCTGCGCAGCGCTGGTGGCACCAAACCAGTTGGAATACTCCGCGTTACAGGACTGTGCCAAACGCATCGTTTTTAATTCCCCGGTATTACTTGCAGGACGATTAGTTACCTGCTGATGCAGATTGCTTGCCAGTTGCTGGTCAGGGGTAGAACATAACCAGGGCAGTCCGCCTTTCTGACGTTGTGCTTTGAAAACTGCATAGACAGTATGGTCTGCAGAATACGGCTCAATGTACTCATTGGGGCCATTTGAACGGAAAACCATCGTCTGTATCCCCTGGGGAGAAATACTCAGTTTGAGCATGTCTGCCCCGTTCTTAAGGCTTCTGCCAGAATAAGCCCTGATTTCAGGGAAACGGGCCTGTAAAGCAGGTTCGAAATTTGAAGCTTCAAAAACTTCAAATTGTTCCAGACCACCATCCGCATTAGGGAGGGTTACGATCGTGGAATGACGGGAAGCATTAGCCCCTACAATGGAAAATAACTGCTGACTTAAAGGAGCAGCATTTAAACTAAACAGCTTGAAAGTTTTCGGGAAAGATTGTCGTGCGACAGCTTTGTCAGGAGTGACCCGGCTGCTTTCACTTTGGCTGGACCAGTAAGAAGCCTGTCCGGCCAGTTGAAATGAAGAGCCGCTGACTATCAGGATAGCCAGAAAAATTTTGTACAATTTGCTCATAAAAATTAGTTTGATGATAGACTAAAAGGCTGTTAAAATTAGGGTTTTTTCGATTTCGACCAACTTGAATTTTACCGCTTTAAACGGAAAAACCGGCCGGGTAAGGGACGGGTTTACGGATTGATTCCGGGTGGGACAGGAAACGGGTGTTTCAACACATAGATAATATTCCTAAAGTGTACTACG
>CAZLRY010000008.1:14004-23937 GCA_964561675.1 uncultured Chitinophaga sp. | reverse complement strand
GAAGGATGTGTGGTCGATTTGCATAACTTAAAAAAAGAACCAAGATGCCAAGACACCAAGATGCCAAAATAAGATCCAAGAACCAAGATACCAAGATGCCAAATAAGGTTCAAATTACAAATGGCAAATAATAAACAAAGCATTCTAAGTTCTTCACTTCAGGCTTTGGGATTTATGTTTTCTATGAACTAAAATACAAAAAAGTGTTGCTGGTTCAGGAATCGCCTTTCTTTTTCAGGATGGCAGTAAATATTAATACAAATTCTCTTGCCTCTTGTCTGAGTGCTGATCTTTCTTCTTCAGCGTTACTACTGCCATCCGTAATGACCAACTTTAACCAATATCCGGATTCTTTCGCTTCACGACGGCAGGTCTTTATTTTCATAATGAAGTCCTTTCCACCAATTCCCTCGTTTGCTTCAATATAATTCGCACCTGGCGAACTTCCTGAACGTATCAATTGTGGTACATACTCATTATTCGCCTGATTTTTTGGCAACTTTAAACAGAAATCCCTCACACGTTCAGCAAACCGACTGGTTCTGTCCTCCAGATCAAATCTTCTATTATTTTCTGTCATTGGTTTTTAACCAAACCTAATAACAACTATTTTAATCGAGATGTCCAAATCACCACATTTTTTTGCTTTTTTCCCCCTCTTCATCTTGTCTTTTCCTCTTTCAACCTCTGCCTATTGATGCTTTTTTGATTCTTGTCTTTTGGACCTTCTTTGGCTTCTTGGTATCTTGGATCTTTTTTGGCATTTTGTCATTTGGTCCTTCTTTGGCATCTTGGCTATCTTGGTTCTTGGATCTTTTAAAGTTAACGATCAAAAACTAACCGCTCCCCCCACTTAGATTCATTCACCTCCCCGTTTCCATACACCATATGCCCGTTTACAAAAGTATTTTGTATGCTGGCGGGGAATTGAAATCCCTCCAGCGGGCTCCAGCCGCATTTATACAGGATGTTCTCTTTGCTGACGGTGTACTGGTCATTGAGGTCCGCAATCACCAGGTCGGCATGGTAGCCTTCGCGGATAAAGCCTCTTTCTTTTACCTGGAAGCAATTGGCCGGGGCATGACTCATTTTTTCCACCACTTTTTCGAGGGTTATCTTTCCTTGTTTAACATAGTGCAGCATCAGTAAAAGGGAATGCTGAACCAGGGGCAGACCGGCATGGGCTTTTTCATAAGGCTCATCTTTCTCTGCCCAGGTATGCGGGGCGTGGTCTGTGGCAATAATGTCCAGCCGGTCATCCAGCAGGGCTTCCCATAATCCTTCCCGGTTATGCGGGGCCTTGATAGCGGGGTTGCATTTGATCTTATTGCCCAGCTGCGCATAGTCATCACTGGTAAAATGCAGGTGATGTACACAGACTTCGGTGGTGATGCGTTTATCTTTCAGGGGGAACATATTGGTGTATAACCGGAGTTCCCTGGCTGTGCTGATATGCAGGATATGTAAACGGGTACCGTATTTTTTAGCGATCTGGATAGCATATAGCGAGGATTCGTAACAGGCTTCCTCATCACGGATAATGGGATGATCGGCCGGCACCAGTGCCCGGCCTTCCGCTTTCAGCCGGTCAAGATTGCGTTTTATAACAGACTCATCCTCGCAATGTGTGGCGATCAATACTTCTGATTCGCGGAATACACGGTCAAGGGTATTGGGATTATCCACCAGCATATTGCCGGTACTGGCACCCATGAATATTTTTATGCCGCAGATATCTTTCTTTTTTGCATTGGTTTTAAGTACTTCTTCCGCATTGTTGTTGGAAGTGCCCATGAAAAAGGAATAATTAGCCACTGAACTACGGGCAGCGATCTGGTATTTTTCTTCCAGTAAATCCTGGGTCAGGGCATTGGGAATCGTGTTAGGCATTTCCATAAAGCTGGTTACACCCCCGGCCACTGCTGCTTTAGATTCAGTACCAATGGTGGCTTTATGGGTCAGACCTGGTTCCCGGAAATGCACCTGGTCATCAATACAACCCGGCAATAAATATTTTCCTTCGCCATTGATTTCAGTAACCGCTGCATTGGATTCATTGATTTGTCCGCCGATCCGTTCAATCCGGCCATTTTTCAGCAACACATCTGCCGTGCGGATCGTTCCTTCATTGACGAGCTGTATATTCCGGATCAGGTAATTTTGCATATCTTGTACATTGAAATAATTAGTCAAAGCCAATACCCATGCAATTTAAACAAAGCCTTGTAAGACTGGCGCTGATCGGGCTCCCAATTTCCGGTTTTTCACAAACGACCTTCCTGCCCCAGGGCGATAAATCAGCGATATTGCTGGAGCGGCTCGAAATAAGGGCCTATAAGGATTCCGCGTTTAACTTCTCTAAAACAAGACCGCTGAACCGCCGGCATGTCATGAATGCGTTGTTTTCTCCGGATGGCAAAAACAGGCTTTTACAGAATAACCGCATAGTAAAATCGCTGACCAGGGTGGACCAGTATAATTTGCAACGGATCATGGCGAATAACCTGGAATACCTGCCGGATAGCCTTCGCGTTGGTTTTCAGACAAAAAAACCGGTACTGAAGAACTTTTATACATCTCCCGCAAACCTGTATGAAGTACATGTGAAGGATTTCGACCTGGTGATAAATCCCGTGATCCAGGTAACTGTTTCAAAGGAAAAGGATAATAGTGAAAGCCTGTTCCAGAACACACGTGGTCTGACACTCCGCGGAAGAATCGCCAATAAAATCGGATTTGCCACTTACCTGACCGATAACCAGGAACGGCTGCCTTTCTATGTACGGGATTTTGTATCGGCCCGTAAAGCAGTACCTGGTGCAGGGTTTTATAAAGATTTCAAAACAACCGGCTATGATTATTTCGATGCAAGAGGTTACCTCACTTTCAATGTAACCAAATATATAGATGTGGCTTTTGGGTATGACCGGAATTTTATCGGCAATGGCTACAGAAGTTTATTGCTGAGTGATGTTGGCAACAGTAATCTGTTCCTGAAACTCAATACCCGGATCTGGAAATTCAATTACCAGAATCTTTTTATGGAGTTGCACAATGCCGACAACCGATCCGGTGACCGGCTGATCGGGAAAAAGTATGCCGCTATGCACCACCTGGATGTGGCCGTCACCAAATGGCTGAATGTGGGATTGTTTGAAGGCGTTGTTTTTGGCCGGCCCAACCGCTTTGACTTCGGGTACCTGAATCCGATCATTTTCTATCGGTCGGTGGAGCAACAGAACGGTAGTTTTGATAATTCGGTGGCGGGACTGGATGTAAAAGCCAATCTGCCGCATAAGATCCAGGTATATGGACAATTGATGCTGGATGAATTTCTTTTGTCAGAGATAAAGAATAACCGCGGCTGGTGGGCCAACAAGTGGGGACTGCAGTTCGGCGCTAAATATATTGATGCGTTTGGAATACCTAACCTGGACCTGCAATTGGAACATAACCGGGTACGGCCCTTTACTTATTCTCACCGTGATTCGGTGGCGAATTATACCCATTACAATCAGCCCCTGGCTCATCCACTGGGAGCTAATTTCCGCGAGTGGATCGCGATTGCCCGTTTCCAGCCAGCGCCTAAATGGCAGATCACAGGTAAGTTGATTGCCTATACACAAGGAAGAGACAGCAGTGACCGGAGTTTTGGCAGCAATATTTTCTATCCCAATGTACCCCCTTTCCGCCAGGCCGATTTTGGATATGAGATCGGCAGCGGCTGGAAGACGTCCGTTTTTATAGGCTCCTTCCTGGTCTCCTATGAGTGGAGAGAGAATTTATTTTTTGAACTGAGTGCACTGGTCCGGAAACAGGAGACTAAAACGGCTCCCATTCTATCCGGCAATACAGCTGTAATCAGTTTTGGTCTTCGCTGGAATATGCATCGTCGCGAGTTTGACTTCTGACGCGAAAACTGAAATTATTCGGGGTATAATGGAGTACTAACCTTCCAGGTGAATGGAGAATACGATCATCCTGGATTGGATCTTATCAAACATACTGGAGAAACGCAGGTTCTCATCCCGGGCATGAATATTACGTAAACCGTTACTGATTTTTATTTCCGGCGAGAAGATAAAGCTGGGGAAGAAGAAATTAAATCCGATCCCGAATTCCGGACCGATATCATATTTCTGGATCTTGATCAGTTCTTCTGCTTTTTTAGCCCGCGCATTACTGGCCATATCAATATCTGCCTTAAAGCCCGCGAGGGTATACACCCTGAAATTACCGATCCGGTCACTTTGGAATTTAACCTGGAAAGGGAACGACATAATTACGGATTCCACTTTTTTGGTCACTTCTAAATTGCCGTCAAAATCCGGGTACTTTAATTTATAAAAGATATTCCGCTCAATAAACATTAATTGCGGGTTAAACCGGACCTGAAAGCGGTTGGATATTCGTCCGGTCGCGGATAAACCAAGCGTAAGTCCGCCTGAGTTAACCGGCTCGCCAATCAATACACTATCAGTTTGGAGGAAACGGGGGTGCCATTCGGTATGGAAACGGGCCAGGTTGACGCCTATGGTGATTCCAAAATAGTAGGGTTTGCTGTCATGATCAAACATATTCATTTCCACTTTACCAAACTGGGCTTTGGCAGCAGGAGAAAGTAATAACAAACCGTTCAGCAGGACGGGTACAATAAGCGACCTGATCAAACTTTTCTTCCGGAGTAAATGCAACATATTCCTAAGGTCAGCGGCTGATACGCTGTTTCAGCATATCCCACTTTTTTTAAAATGTCAGTAAATAATTGGCGATCCGGAAAAGCATTAGCAGATTCATTCAGGTATTCATAAGCCTCCTTGTTCTGCCTGAACCAACGCGCAACCTGGGGAGCTATCAGTCCCATATACAGACGATACAATCCTTTTACCATTTTGCGGCGGGGTTTTGAAAATTCCAGCACGATCAGTTGTCCCCCGGGTTTTAACACCCGCTTTATTTCAGAAAGGCCCTTTTCGAGGTTTTCAAAATTCCGTACTCCAAATGCCACCATCACAGCATCAAACGTATGATCGGCAAATTTTATTGTTTCCGCATCCCCGGTATGTAACTGGATTTTTCCTGTAAGTCCTTCTTTTTCAATCTTTTTTCTTCCTACTTCCAGCATGCCTTCTGAAATATCAATGCCGGTAATCTGCTGAGGTTTAAGGAGGGAATAGGCCATCAGGGCCATATCGGCCGTACCGGTGGCCACATCCAGTATATGCTGGGGATTGTCCTTTTTAAACTTATTGATGGCCTTTTTCCGCCAGCTGATATCAATCCGGGCAGATAAAAACCGGTTCATAAAGTCATAACGGCCGGCAATCCGGTCAAACATATCGGCTACCTGCTCTTTTTTCGTCTTTTCAGAGTCTTTAAACGGTATTATATTATCGTGGGGTAGGGGTGTTGACATGGGTTGCAAAGTTAGGAAAACTTAGGTGTTGAATGATTTGTGTTTAGGGTTTACCATTGAGACTTTGCCTCTGCCTCCAACCTCGAACCTCGAACCTCGAACCTCCAACCTCGAACCTCCAACCTCGAACCTCCAACCTCGAACCTCCAACCTCGAATCTCCAACCCTCAACTCTTATCTCTACCTTTGCCCCATGGAAATCACCTCTGCCAAGTACATCATCAGCAGTGCTACGTATAAACAATGCCCGCCGGCGGAAAAGCCGGAGTATGCTTTTATCGGCCGTAGTAATGTGGGGAAGTCCTCCCTGATCAATATGCTGACCAACCAGGTGAAACTGGCAAAGACGTCGGCCACTCCGGGTAAAACCCAGCTGATCAATCATTTTGAGGTCCTTTCATCGGATAAGAAGAAATGGAATATTGTCGATCTTCCCGGATACGGATATGCCAAAGTTTCTCAGAAAGCCCGAAACAACTGGGAGAATATGATCGAATCCTATATCCGGAAAAGAGAGAACCTGGTCTGTTTGTTTGTATTGATCGACAGCCGGCATTCTCCGCAACCCAATGATCTCGAATTTGTGAATCAGCTTGGCGAATGGCAGATCCCTTTTGTACTGGTTTTCACCAAAACGGATAAGAACAAGCCAGGGGCCACTCTCCGGCATTGTAAAGAATTCCTGGATGCAATGGCCGATAATTGGGAGGAGCCACCACCGCATTACCTCACATCGGCCACCACCCGGCTCGGCAGAAAAGAAATACTGGATTATATTTATCAGTTAAACCAGAGTTTTAAACGGCTTTGAGGATCATTGGTTTGACCGGAATTTATATCGTAATTTGCAGCATTCTCAGTGCTAACTATGAAGATAAACCGATCCGAAAGAACAATTTCTGTCATCCTGTTTTTCCTGGCCCTGATTGTATTTTCACTGGCTCAGGAACAATCGCGGGTGATTGAGCGTGCCTATACCGGCAAATGGAATCTTCAGGCTGGTCAGCTTGATAAACCGGCAAAACAGACCACTCCGATCGCCGGCCCTGTACAGGTTACGCCGGTAAATCAGGATTAATAAATTCTTATTGTGGGAAAATGGGGTGAAACATTACCCGGACCCGGGTGTTCCAGTTAAGGGGTGGGAAAGTCATCAACGGGCGTACCCGTTGCCAATTCAGCTGTATTCCAGGTCAGTTCACTACTTTGTTGGCACAGCTGCTGCTGGCAAACGCTTCGGGTTTGGCCTTGAACGCAAATCCCATTCCCAGGATATACCCCATGGCTTCTTTCAGCGCATCATTACTCTTGAACTGAGGATTGGTATTGATATCAGCATGCACTTCCATGTCTACATCATACCGGGTAAACAAGTGACAGAGTTCATAAGCGATCTCAATACTCCGGGCCACTTCTGTCAGCATTCGTTCCTTGATGGTAAAGGATTGCAGGGTCTTTTCATTGTGAATAAACATAAATCCGCCCTGGCCTTCCCGGAGGAAGACAATTACAGTGGCAAATTCTGTTTCCTTTCCTTTTACCTGTGAATCGGTACCGATGCAGACTTTCAGCCGGTAGCCTTTTTCTGTTTCCCGTTTGATGGCTGATTCAACCGCATCGGTGATCGGAAGTTCAATCGGATCGCCATTAAATTTTCTCCAGCGCATATAAAAAGAGGTTTTCCTAAGTTACAGGAAAACCTCTGAATTACAATAGGGGCACGGATTATCGTTCTGTTACAACTTCGTTCAGGCTTGCCCGTCCGGAGTGTCAGAACAAAAAAGCGGTTATTGACGAACGATCTTTTCGGTCCATTGCTGGCCGTCTTTACTGAAGCGGATCATATACATCCCACCGGTCATACCGTTTGCGGTGATAGTATTGATGCCGGCCACCAGTACTCCACGGGCCAGGATTTTTCCATTAAAATCGTATACCATATAGTCATAGTTTCCCGGACTGTTCACGCTGATCGTATTTGAACCGGTCAGGTTATTGATCACCCGGGGTTTAGGGGTGCTGGCAGTATTCGGCAGTCTGACCACATTTGAAAAATACTGACGCTCATTGTCAAACACCACATTCAGGCGGTATTGAAGATTGCCGGAAGCGAAGGGCTTATAACTGAAGTTGCGGTCCGTACTTGCGGCCTGGCTGACGGGTGCGAAATTCCTGCCATCTGTAGATACTTCCAGTACCTGGCTGACAATCGTTTCGTCGGCATCCACTAACCAGTTGAACTGGTGACGGTCTCCGTTAAGTTGTCCCTGCAATACCAGTTGACGTAATGGGAGAGGAATGCTCTCCGTATAGGTTGCTTCCAGGGCATAAGAACCCAGGCTGGCATAATTGGGGGCATACATATTTCCCTTGCCTTCAATTTTCAGGAAATAATTACCGGCAGCCAGTAAAGTATCAATTACAGAACTGAGCAGTCCCCCGGGATTGTAAACACTAACGGGTACCTGAGAATTGTTATACAAAGTGATCTGTAAGTCCAGGTCAGAACCTGCATTTCCGGTACCTACATTATAAGGCACTGCATTCAGCTGAAAACGACCGTATGCAGGTTGCACAAAACGGATCATGTCCTGATCAGTACTTTGTTCAATCACTCCATTTATACTAAACTGATTGCTGCTGAAATTAATCGTTGAAGCGGTGGCAAAAGTTCCACTAAAATCATCGGTCCGGTAACTGAAACCGTTATTACCGGTAATCACACTTAAATCACTCTGGTAGTTGGTGCAGCCAAAGGAGTTTGGACCATTGTTCCAAAGCGTGAAATTCTGGTAATAGCCAACGCCCATGATCGGGGCCCAGCCGATTTCTCCGGAACCGGTTCCCGGATTATAGTCGGTTGTTTTCACACACTCACTGTTGTAGGCAGCCTGGTGAAACAATCCAAGGGTATGTCCGGACTCATGCGCAGCGGCTTCTGCAATGTTTTTTACATTGTAGTTCAGCAGGCTGGTAAAGACAAAACAGGGCGTATCATCACCCCAGATAAAGGAGTTGACAAAAGCCACACCACCCGCACTGCCATACCATTGGTAAGTGGGGGTTAAGATGACCCGCATTCTTTTATCAATGGGTGCAGCAAGGAATTTTGTGGAATCGGTTGTGACATTCAGGTTAAACGGACGATAGTCTTCTGCCACACGGTTAAATACAATTGTGAGCTGATCATTGGTGAGACCAGCAGCGGCACAGTAGATCGGACCGGTGCTGTTCCAGCTGGTTCCACTTACTGTATGGCCGTCAAAATCGAGGAAAAGCACAGCGCTGGCAGAGGGATAACTGCTTAACGCCGGTACCTGGGCGCGGGCAGTCCCGGCACCCAGCAAAAGGGCCAGAACGGGTAAAAGATAGTTTTTCATAACAAGGCGGATTTAGGATTGGATAGGATACAAAGGGTACGGACTAAAAACGGGTCAGCTATAACAACGGGAAACGGATTTATTCATTCACTAATTCATAATAGTTTTTCTTAACCAGCACCAGCTGGCCATCCTGGTTTTCCAGTTCATACAGGTCGCCATGTGTAAAACTGATGATCCGGCCGCTGTAACGGATACGGCCATCCGGATGGGTAACTTTTGTAATGGTCAGCCGGGCACCTTCGAAAACGTCAGACCGGATCACTACTGTCTGAATGCTGTTATTGTATTTACTGGCTGTCGATATCACTTCTCCGGCAAATTGCAGGGTATTGTCTTCCGATAGGCGGAACTGGTTATTGCGGCCCACAGGCGCACTCAGGATGTTATCAATATTGTTAATGGTAACGGGTATCTTGTCCGGCAGGCCGGAGAACAAACGGGGTTTGTTATTGTCCGGTTCATTCAACGGAATTCTGGATTCCTGGCTGGTGGAAACAAGAGCGGAAAGCGCAAATACTATGCAGAGCATAGCGGCACGGATGTTTTTCATCTGAACTTCTTTTAAGAGTCAATAGGATATTGTTCAGCAATCAGGATTGGTGACTGCGGCTTTCAGTGGGGGTACGGTATGTAAAGGTTTGTGAAACTTTTATTCAGTTCCAAAAAGAAGGATACTGATTTCAGTAAAATTGAGGAGTAGTACCTGCGTGGGTTCGTAGATTTTCGAAAAAAAATCGGTTTATCTACGATTTAATACTGGTTTGTACTTAACATGACGAGCGTGCAGGCTTCGGTGGTTTGAATGTTTTTTGCAGCAGCTAATGCCGCCAGTTCGTCGTTTTCAGTACCCGGATTAAAAATAATCCGGCGGGGCGACAGGGAAAGGATGTAGTCATAATATTCACGCTGATGCTGCGGGTTGAGATATAAAGTCACTGTATCAATATCGGCATAATTGTTTTTATCCGTGTCTACGGTTACATTGGCCACGACAGTGGCTTTACGTCCGATAGCTACCACCGGATGCCCATGACTGCGTAACCGTTGAACAGCCAGGTAGCTATACCGTGAAGGATTGTCTGAAGCACCGAGTACTAATGTTTTCTTTTGTGACATATGGTAAAGCTACAAAGA
>CAZLRY010000008.1:1597-13904 GCA_964561675.1 uncultured Chitinophaga sp. | reverse complement strand
GCCTCGAGTTTATCCAGGAGTTGCAGCATCGGCTCCAGCTCTCTTTTCTTGCGCTCTTTTACAATCTGCTTCACCACTTTCCAGATATCTTTCTCCGCGGAAAAAAACTCTTTTCGTTCACCGGAAATCAGCACCCTGTCCACCAGTCCCCAGTTGATCAGTTCCCGGATATTCATATTAGTATTACCTCGGCTGATCGTAAGCTCTTCCATGATATCATCCTGGGTAAGGGGTTCAGGACTCACCAGTAACAATGCATGGATCTGAGCCATGGTACGGTTGATTCCCCAATGGGTGCCGAAAGCACCCCAGCTGCTGATGAATTGTTGTTTTGCTTCCGTGAGTTTCATACCCTAAAATTACACACTGTTTCCGAAATTTCAATAATTATTGAAAATATATTTTTGTACAGCCTGCGCGGGAAAAAGGTAAATTGGCTGATGAAGCAGCTCCTGTTATTACTTTTATTTATTATCTCTTTTACCGGTCATGCCCAGCAAGGGAACTTTCGTTTCGCCTTTATTTCAGATACACATATCGGATCGCCCAACGGGTCCGCGGAGGAGGATCTCCGCCGCAGCATCCGCGATATTAATGCACAAAAGGATATTGCGTTTGTGGTGCTCACCGGGGATATTACCGAAATGGGAACCAATGAAGAACTGAAACTGGCCCGCCAGATACTGGACAGTCTCGGTCTGAAATGGTATATCATCCCAGGTAATCATGATACGGGCTGGAGTGAAAGCGGTGGTGATATGTTTAAAACGGTGTTCGGGGCTGATAAATTCAGTTTTGAATTTAATGGTATTCGATTCATTGGTTGCGCTTCGGGTCCATATGTGCGTATGAGCGACGGGCATGTACCCCGTGATGCGGTTAACTGGCTGGATGAGGAACTGAAAACACTGAAAGCCGGACAGCCGCTGGTATTTCTGAATCACTACCCCATTGATGAAGGACTGGACAACTGGTACGAGATCACCGACCGGTTACGTAATTATAATACACAGGTGATCTTATGCGGCCACGGGCATGCAAATAAGGCGATGAATTTTGAAGACATCCCGGGTGTGATGGGACGCTCTAACCTGCGCGCCAAAGCTGCAGAAGGAGGATACAACCTGGTGGAATGGAAGAACGATTCTCTGCTTTTTACGGAACGTAAACCGGTTACCGGCACCGAAACACGCTGGACTTCTGTATTACTTGGTCAACGCCATTACCAGGCAGGAAAAATTTTTAAACGCCCCGATTATTCGTTGGCACAGCAGAAACCTGGCGTCAACGTAAAGTGGAGCATCTCAGATGAAGCAAACATTATTTCCACCCCCGCATATACAAAAGACCGGGTTATTGTCGGAAATCAGCTGGGCCACATCAATGCGTATGATTATTCCAACGGAAAAAAGAAATGGTCATTTCACGCAGCCGGAGCAGTTTTCTCTTCCCCGGCAATCGCCGGAAACCGGGTGATACTGGGTTCTGCAGATAGTTCGGTTTATTGTCTCGATACCCGGAAAGGTAAACTGCTTTGGAGGTATAAAACAAGCGCCGCCGTTCTGGGTGCACCGCTGATTAACGGAGATACCGTCTTCATCGGTGGCAGTGATCATCATTATCGCGCTCTCCGGGTTTCAGATGGCAGCCTGATCTGGGATTTTGACGGCTTGCAGGGACCGGTGGTCAGTAAACCTTTATTAGCAGAGGGTAAACTGATATTCGGTGCCTGGGACCGTCATCTCTATGCAGTATCCAGTGCAACCGGGCAATTGATCTGGAAATGGAATAACGGTTCATCCGTACGGAACTATTCGCCCGCATCCTGTATACCAGTAGCCTCAGACGGGGTCGTTTATATAATGGCACCAGACCGTTTTGTAACAGCCATAGATCTGCTGGATGGAACTACGCTCTGGCGGAACAAAGATGGTGGGGTACGTGAATCGATTGGTATATCGGCCGATGGGAAATGGATTTATGGAAAAAGTATGCAGGATACCATTGTGGCCTATGCGGCCAGCCGGAATAAACAAGCCGCTGCCTGGAAAATGCATGCCGGCTTTGGTTATGAACATGCTCCTTCCATGCTGATCGAAAAAGACGGACAGGTTTTTTTCGGAACAAGAAGCGGCCAGGTTTTTTCAATTAATCCGCTCAGCAGGCAGGTAAACTGGCGCTATAAAATCGACAACTCGATGGTGAATACGGTACAGGTGGTGGATGCAAAGCATATTCTTGCAGCCACCATGGATGGAAAAATTGTTTTACTGGAAGCGATGAATGAATAATCAAAGAGTGGCTCAGAAGTCTTTTTTATCGGCAGCCCGTCGGGCTATATAAGTGATGAGGAGATTCAGGAGACCTAATGAAAGTGCGATCGATCCTCCCCAAAGTAAAAAGGGACTGTGATGCCCATCCAGTATATTTATTATCAGATCGAAAATAAATCCTGAAAAGCCCGTTACCCAGAACAGGGTCAGCCAGGAAAATCCGGTTTCTTCCCTTTCAGACATAGATTGAATTTGAGGAAAGGTAGATGGGTTTTATTTATAATAGCGTGATTTATAATATGAAAATTTGTTGATTAAGGCCTAACCCTTATGGACACTTAGTCTTGTAATTCATTGATAACTGGTTGTTTTGACCTGCGTAAATGAAATAAAATAGTGCGGAAAATAAGAAAGCAGATCTGTATCGATCTGCTTTCTTAATATTATTGAGAATAAGTAACGCTTCAGAGGAGCATCGTAATCGGATTCTCCAGGTATTTTTTAAATGTTTGGAGGAAAGCCGCCCCGGATGCACCATCCACACTGCGGTGATCACAGCTGAGCGTCACCTTCATGAAATTGCTCACCCCAAATCCTTCGCCTTTCCTTACCACTGTTTCCTTGATCCGTCCAACGGCCATGATTGCACTATCGGGCGGATTAATAATGGCGGTAAATTCTTCAATATCCATCATCCCCAGGTTAGAGATCGTAAACGTATTTCCGGAGAATTCGTTGGGCTGTAATTTTTTTGTTTTTGCTTTTCCGGCGAGTTCTTTACTTTCTGCAGCAATCTGTGGCAGCGTTTTCTGATCTGCAAAACGAACTACCGGGACAATCAGGCCGTCTTCAATTGCCACGGCAATACCGATATGGATATGTTTGTAACGACGGATCTTGTCGCCCATCCAGGAAGCATTGATTGCCGGGTGCTGACGCAGGGCCAGTGCCACCGCTTTCACCACCATATCGTTGAAACTGATCTTGGCAGGACTGATCTCGTTTAGTTGTGTACGGGCTGCCATCGCATTGTCCATATTGATTTCCATCGTAAGATAGAAATGCGGGGCACTGAATTTACTTTCACCCAGGCGACGGGCAATCACATTGCGCATCTGGGAATTTGGCAGATCCGTATAGCCTTCTTCTGTACTTCCGGCAAACGCAGCAACCGTAGCTGCAGGGGCGGTTGCAGCTGCTGCAGGAACTGCACCAGGCTTATAATTATCAATATCTGCTTTTATAATACGTCCGCCATCGCCGCTTCCCTGAAGTAAACGCAGGTCCACCCCTTTTTCCTGGGCGATCTTCTTCGCCAGGGGAGAGGCTTTAACCCGGCCATTCTGAACAACCGGGGCAGCAGCTGTAACCGGGGCAGGAATTACCGCAGCTGGTGCTGATGCGACAGCCGTTGCCGGTGTACTTGACGGAGCAGGTGTACTGACAGGGGCGGAAACTGAACCGCCTTTACTGGCTGCAATGATGGCATCCACGTCCACTTTGCCTTTTTCACCGATAACACATAAAAGTCCGTTTACCAGTATTTTTTCGCCTTTAGCGGCACCAACATAAAGCAATGTGCCGTTTTTATAACTCTCCAGCTCCATGGTGGCTTTATCAGTTTCGATTTCAGCCAGCACTTCGCCTTTCTTTACGGTATCGCCTACTTTTTTGTTCCAGGAAGCGATTACTCCTGCTTCCATCGTATCACTCAGACGGGGCATTAAAACCACTTCATCCATTTTGGAAATATCAAGTGCTGATGGGGCGGTTGCAGCCGCAGGTGCAGGGGCCGCAGGTGCTTCAGGTGTAGCAGCAGGGGCAACATCCGCTGCAGGAGGAGCAGCGGTTCCGGCTCCCATTAGCCCTGAAATATCTTCTCCGGCTGTACCAATGATGGCCAGCAGATCATTTACCTGGAGTTTACCCCCTTTATCTGTGCCGATATGCAGGAGCACGCCGTCTTTATAGCTCTCGAGTTCCATTGTGGCCTTATCTGTTTCCACTTCGGCAAGCAGATCACCTTTTTTTACGGAATCTCCCACTTTTTTATGCCAGGCGGCGATCACACCTTCTGTCATGGTATCGCTCAGGCGGGGCATTAATATCACTTCAGCCATGTACCTTTAAATTTTGGTCGAAATTAAGGTAAAATGCGCAATTGACCGGATACCATCAGGTACCGTCATGGACTGGGATAAAATGAGTCAGATTTCCATCCTTTTATTAAATTTAGGGCCTGACCAAATCTGACAACCATGCTTTATCCTGCAACCCCTCACCCTGTGAATGAAGAACTCACCCGTCCCTCAGCCAGTTTCCGGAAAGAAGTGGGCAAAGTCCTGCTGGCCATCTTTTTTTTCCTTCTGGTGTACCTGTTGCTCCTTTTTCTCTCCGTTTTACTGACTATTGCCTGTTTTTACGGCGGTATCAAAATACTGACAGCGGGCTTTAGTATTTTCACCGTACTGGGTGGATTGGGCCTGATGGGCGTTGGCGTGATGGTCTTCATCTTCCTGGTGAAATTTATTTTCTCCTTTTCCCGTACCGACCGTTCCTCTTATGTAGAGGTTACAGAAGCGGAGCAACCAGCTCTTTTTGCTTTTATCCGTCAGCTGACCACCGACACGCAAACTCCCTTTCCGAAACGAATCTATTTGTCAAACGAAGTAAATGCCGCCGTTTTTTATGACTCCGGATTCTGGAGTATGTTTTTCCCGGTGCGTAAAAACCTGCTCATCGGACTGGGATTGGTCAATGCCATTAACCTGAGTGAGTTTAAAGGGATCATGGCGCATGAATTTGGCCACTTTTCCCAACGTAGTATGAAACTGGGCAGTTATGTTTACCAGGTAAACCGCATTATTTACAATATGCTTTACGATAACAGCGGATACACCGGTTTTTTACAGGGTTGGGCAGAAATACATGGCATCTTCGCCATTTTCGCTATGATGACGGCAAAAATCGCACAGCTGATCCAGTGGATTCTTCGTTCAATGTACGGGCTGCTGAATAAGTCCTATCTCAGCCTTTCCCGGGAAATGGAATTTCATGCCGACACCGTAGCCGCTGTCGTTTCCGGAAGTGAAAGCCTGGTCAGCGGGCTTCGCCGGGTAGAACTGGCCGCTGCCGCACACTCATTTACCCTGGAAAAATGTGATGAACTGATCCGGGATAAAAAAAGACTGGGTAATCTGTTCATAGGACAATCAGCGGCGATCCGTATGCTGGCAGACAAATACAAACTTCCCGTAAAAGACGGATTGCCGGTTATTTCGGAAGAAACAGCTCTTTCAGGAAACACCTCCCGCGTAAATTTCAAAGACCAGTGGGCCTCCCATCCATCCACCCATGATCGGGTCAGTCATTTACGGGACCTGAATATAAGCGCCGATTTTTCAGATGAATCAGCCTGGGTGCTTTTTAACAACCGCAAGGAGCTGGAAAAAGGACTGACTGAAAAAGTATATGAACCAATTCCCGGCGCCGGTGCCATGGAACAGGTGGATGCCAGTGTACTGGAAGAACAAATCAAAAACGAAACAGCATTGCTGACTCTTCCTGTTCAGTACAATGGGTTTTATAATGACCGTACGTTTCCGCTATTGGATATTGAAGCGGCACTTCAGGACAGCCCTCCGGCGGATCGTTCGTTGATGCTGAACAGTCAGGCAGCCGGGTTGACAAAATCCATACAGTTATTGGAAAATGATATGGAATTAGTGCGGGCCATTGCGGAAAAAAGGATGGATATCAAAACATTTGATTTTGAAGGACTGAAATACAAACAGGCTGATGCACCTGCACTCCTGAATAAGATGGAGCTGGAGATGCAGCAATTGAAAGAAGCCATGTTGCAATCGGATAAACAGGCACTGGCCTTCTTCTTACAGGCAGCAACTGCCCGGGGGAACGGGGAAGCACTGAAAAATCTTTATGCGGAATTTTATGCGGAACGGAAAAGTACTGATGCCTTTCTGGAGCAAATCAATAAAGTGGCACTCCTGCTGCAGCCTGTTTTCGCGGGTCAGACCATAACGGCTGAACAAGCGGGTTCATTATTTTATGATATCAGGCATGTTGAGGAACCTCCTTTTAAAAGAATGCTCAGGGAGTGGGTGGCCGCCGGCGCTTTCAGTCACGATCCTGTTCTGACAGAAGATATCAACCGGTATCTGAATGCTGCTTTTGAGTATTACCATGACAACGGATTATTTGAATCAGAAGTGTTACAGTTACATGGAATGCTCACTAGACCCTGGGAAGCCGTTAACCGGTATCATTACCTTCGGTTTAAAAAGTTGCTGGAATTACAATGGGAAATGGCCGGTCAATAATCCAGTTCCAGTCTTAGTCTTTCCTTTAATTCCCAGATTAACGGGTATTGTTCAGCCATTTTCATGAACTGCTCTTTTGAGGTCAGGGTGACTTCCACCGGGGCTCTGTCATCCGTCTTCTCTTCCACCGTCACCGTAAATTGAAGCAATTTATTCTGAAGGCGTTGCTGCAGAAAATGAAACAACGCATTCCGCTCCGCTTCAATGAATTTTTGCTCAATATTGTTAGCGGTGACTGCTTCAAAAGAATTGGCATCCCTGATCCGTAAAAGAGCCAGCGAAAAAGGCTGGGCCGCCGGGTTACGATCTGCCTTCAGCCGTATAATATATTCTTCCCAGGCTTGCTGAAGGGATCCCATTTCCAGGGGGATGATCGCCTTCTCGTTAGCGTTATTGCCATTGCCGGTATATTGTTTCCGGATTTTATCCAGGGCAGATAGTTTATTGCCAGGCTTTGCCGTCTCCGTCGCCTTTTTCTCAGGAATATAAGCCGTTACTGCAGGTTCAGTTGCCTGGTTGTGCGAAGTCTCAATAATCAGTTTAGCACCGCTCGCCGGGGTATTGGTTGGTTGCAGGACTGCGGTCTGAGGAGCAGGTAATTTCTGAACCAACTGGCGGATGGGCCGGGTACGGAAACCGAGTGCAGATTCAGTTATTTTTTTTTTACCGCTGCTGCCTGCATCGGTGGTAAGATCAAGTGCCTGTTGCAGATAACAGAGTTTGATCAGGGTCAGCTCCACATGCAGCCGTTTATTCCGGGCCGACTTATAATTGATTTCGGCTTCGTTGAGAATATTCAGGGCACTGACCAACAGTCCGGCGGAAACTTTTTTCGCCGTATCGAGATAGCGGCTCTTAAAACTTTCCACGGCTTCCAGTAACATGGCGGCTTTCTCATCCTTGCACACAAGCAGATTCCGTATAAATTCTGCCAGACCGTTCAGTACGAGATCCCCTTCAAATCCTTTCCGGTTGATATCGTCATATATGAGCATAGCGGACGCCAGGTCCTGTGCCTGCATATATTCCAGGATACGGAAATAATAATCCGCGTCCAGGATATTCAGGTGCTCCAGTGTATTGGTATAATTCAGTTCGCCATTGGTAAAACTTACAATCTTATCCAGGATACTCAGGGCATCCCGCATACATCCTTCACTTTTCTGGGCGATGATCTGCAACGCCGCTTTTTCTGCAGTGATTTCTTCCTTCACACAGATTTCTTCGAGGTGCTGCACCGTATCATTGGTGGTGATCCGTTTGAAATCGAAGATCTGGCAACGGCTCAGGATGGTCGGCAGTATCTTATGTTTTTCCGTGGTAGCCAGAATAAAAATGGCATAGGGGGGGGGCTCTTCGAGGGTTTTCAGAAAGGCATTAAAGGCCGAAGAGCTGAGCATATGTACCTCGTCAATCACATACACTTTATATCTTCCGGTCTGTGGTACAAAACGTACCTGGTCCACCAGATCCCGGATATTGTCCACCGAGTTGTTGGACGCGGCATCAAGTTCAAAATAATTCATGGACGCCCCGTCATTAAAGGAAGTACAACTCTGGCACTTGTCGCAGGCTTCACCGTCTTTGGTAGGTTGCTCACAGTTGATGGTCTTGGCTAGTATACGGGCACAGGTGGTTTTACCCACACCCCGGGGGCCACAAAACAGGAATGCATGCGCCAGCTGCTGATTTTTAATCGCATTTCTCAGTGTAGTGGTAATATGCGATTGTCCCACTACTGTATCAAAAGTCTGGGGCCTGTACTTCCGGGCCGAAACGATAAATTTATCCATACCGGCTGCAATTTAAGGAACAGGCAGATTGCGGGCTAATATTACCGGATCCTGTGTATAAGTTTAATTCAGGATGGGGTGCCGTTTGAACTCCCGGGTCCGGTCAAAAATGTAGCGATACGTGATCAGGTGTCTTGATTTATACGTATCGCCGAAGTTCTCCGCCACATTGATCATCTTCGGATTAAAATCACCGATCCAGAGCAGCTCGTATTCCTCATAATCTGTCTGGGGCTGAACCACAAACTTGGCCTCGTTGATCATATAGGCATCCACCCCGGTTCCCTGGAACTCCGGCACAATGCCAAAGGCTAGTCCGCTGAACCGGGTATTTTTTTTAGTGAGCTTATACCAGAGGAATTTCAGTTTATGCCACCAGTCAAATTTTCCATTCAGGTATTTGAACCACTGGTTAAGATCCGGAATATTCACAAACAGGGCAATGGGGGTTTCATTGTAATAAACAAACCAGACGATTTTTTCATCCATGACCGGTTTCATCTTCTTGAAAAGGGCCAGCACCTGTTCCTTTTTCAGTTCCTTCATGCCGCCGTGTCCGGCCCAGGCTTTATTATAAATTGTGGCAAAGTCGCCTGCATATTTCTCCAGCTGATTTTTTTTGATATGGCGGGCTTTATAACCCGGATCTTTGGACAGCATAGCGTGGCGCTCAATGATTTTCGGACTTACTTCTTTCCTGGGATCCAGTCCATAACAATATTGATTGAAAAAACACCGGAACCCGTATTGTTCAAATAACTGTTGATAATAGGGTTGGTTATAATTCATGCCATAGGGCGTTGAATGAAACCCTTCCACGATCAGCCCCCACCAGCGATCCCTTTCTCCAAAATTGATGGGGCCGTCCATCGCTTCCATCCCTTTCTGCATCAGCCAGTGCTTGGCTACATCAAACAACATATCGGCAGCTTGCTGATTGTCAATGCTGTCAAAAAAACCAATCCCGCCCACTGGGAACTCATCCCCCTTGGTCCGGTATTTTTTGTTGACATAGGCCGCGATCCGCCCGATCAGTTTTCCGTTATCATCTTTCAGAATCCACCGGTTTGTTTCCCCGAAACGGTAGGCCTTGTTTTTCTTCGGGTCAAAGATATCATGGATATCCTTGTCCAGCGGACGGATATACGCGGGCACGCCTTTGTTGATTTCCACATTGACCATGATAAAATCTTTGGCCAGTTTGGGCGAAGTGACTTCAATCAGTTGCATGCTGCAAATGTAGGAAAGAGAAGCACGGAAAGAAAGACTCAGGCAATCTGTTGCATTTTGGTGAGTTTCCGGTAGTTGCCTTCCTCGATCTCCACCAGTTCATCATGATGGCCCCGCTCGATGATTTCCCCCTCATGTAATACCAGTATTTCATCGGCTTCCCGGATAGTGCTCAGCCGGTGGGCGATAACCAGGGTAGTCCGGCCTTTCATCAGATTGCCCAGGGCTTCCTGTACCAGTTTTTCAGATTCCGTATCCAGTGCGGAAGTGGCTTCATCGAGGATCAGGATCGTCGGGTTTTTAAATACGGCACGGGCAATACAAAGCCGCTGACGCTGGCCACCCGACAACCGGATACCCCGGTCGCCGATTACGGTCTGGTATCCCTCTTCGGTTTGAAGGATAAAGTCGTGTGCATTGGCAATTTTCGCGGCTTTGATCACCTCATCCATGGACGCATCCGGATTCCCGATAGCGATATTATTGAAGATGGTATCATTAAAAAGAAATGTTTCCTGAGTTACAAAACTCATATGCGAACGAAGCGATTCCATCTGATAATCCCGAAGGTCCGTTCCATCTACCAGGATAGCGCCCTCACTGACTTCATAGAACCGGGGAATCAGGTCGGCAATAGTGGATTTTCCCACCCCCGACATACCTACCAAGGCTACGGTCTTTCCTTTTTTAATTGTAAAGCTTATATCTTTTAAAACCGGCAATTGTGTGTAGGAAAAATCAACATGCCGGAACTCGATAGAATGATTGAATGATTTTAATTCCACGGCATTTTCCTTATCCCGGATCTCCACTTCTTTATCGAGCAGTTCCAGGATACGCTCACCGGCCGCCCGGCCACGATGGATATTAGCACCAGCCACCACCATGGCCTTGGCGGGTCTTAATACCTGGGAAAAAATGGCAATGAAAGCAATGAATTCACTCGCGCTGAGCCCGGCACCGGCCGGACCTTTTCCAAGAATCAGGCTACCTCCATATAATAATATACCGGCCACGACTATCACACCCGCTGCTTCAGAAAAGGCAGGGGCCATTTCACGACGCTTAAATCCCTGCAGACTCGCTTCACGGTAACGATCATTTTCAGTACTGAATTTTTTCAAGGTAAAACCGGTGGCATTAAAAGCGCGGATGATCCGCATACCAGTCAGCGTTTCGTCCATGATGGTCAGCAAACGTCCAATGGAAGCCTGCGCATCTGTGGCATCCCGTTTCAGTCTTTTTTGCACCGTGGCAATGCCCAATGCGGAAAGGGGGATAATGATCAGGGTAAATAAAGTCAACGGAGTGGATATGGAAAACAGGGCGGCAAAATAGCCGATGATCATGGCGGGTTCACGGATCAGCACTTCCAGTGAACCTGCGGCCACTCCTTCAATCTCAAACACATCGCTGTTCATTCGGGAAATAAGATCGCCCTTGTGCTCTTTGGTAAAAAAACCAAGATGCAGTTGATTCAGTTTTTCAAATAGGGCTTCCCGGATTCTTTTGACCAGCAGGGTACGGGCCCGGATCAGGGTACGTTGGGCGAGATAACGAAACAGGTTGGCCAGTAATACGGCGCCTACCAGCACGGCTGTTATAAAATAAAGCGCATACGCCGGGTGGATCGCTTTCAGCCGGTACACCTGGTAATAGAAAAAGTCTTTGAAAAAATGTCCTGAAAAAGAAAAAGCCGGTAATGTAGTGCTGTTCCCTGACGGCGCATTCTCAAACAATACATTCAGCAACGGAATGATCAGTGCATATTGGAAGACGGTAAAAAAAACAGCCAGCAGGGTAAAAATAAAAAATGGCAGCAGGAACCACCGTAAGGGGCGTGCATAAATTAACAGGCGTTTATAGACTTTCATTCAGGGGCTGTAGTGTTATTATTAATAAAGGGAACGATAGACGGAAAGATACTGCTTTGCTGACTGGTGCCAGTTAAAATGCGTGCCGCGTTCCCGGATTTTTATACTCATATTCTGCTCTTTGAAAGTATCCATTCCGGCGGTAAACACTTCCTGCATATGATCGGGACTGAAATCCCTGAAGTAAAAGGAAACGTCACCCCCGATTTCAGGTAGAGCAGTCCGGTCGGACAGGAATAACGGTTTACCGCAACTCATCGCTTCCACTACCGGTAACCCAAAACCTTCTGATATCGAAGGAAAGGCAAAGGCCCGGCAGTTATTGAAGTACCAGGATTTCTCCTGCTCCGTCACCCGCCCCAACAGGTGCAGGTTGTCTTCCACGCCCAGTTCCCTCGATCGTTCCTTGATAAAAGAGATATAATGTTCATCGTCATGCTTGCCGGCGATCAGCAGCTCCATGGTGTTTTGTTTTAGCAGAGGTAATAACACATGGAAGTTTTTCTTCCGGTGCAACACGCCAATCGAAAAAAGAAAAGGCTTGCGTGGGCGATAGGATTTTGTTTCAAGCGAAGGTGATTCCAGCAGATTACTGCCATTGTGGATTACAAACAATGGCTTATTACCAACATCACAATGTTGCATCACATCCTGCCGGCTGAATTCAGAAATACAAACGAGGGCATCGGCCCGGTTGATCAGTTGCTGCAGGTACTGCAGGTACTGCTGTTTTTTGGCCACTGATTTTTTTTCATCATACAGGAAATTCAGGTCATGAATACTGAGCACCACTTTTA
>CAZLRY010000008.1:0-1497 GCA_964561675.1 uncultured Chitinophaga sp. | reverse complement strand
TACTGCCTCAACCTGGGGAATGAAATGAATGAATTACTGAGCGATGCGGCGGATCTTGGTATTTCATTTTACGCCCCTCCCTCTGCCAAAAATGATTTTAACAGGCCGGCTTCCGCCATCGTGGAACGAAAAGGACTACTCCGCTATTTCAAGCCTTTTATGCATCGTTGTAATATCTGGCATGCCCCGTTTCAATCAGGACGGGTCGTTCCCGACAAGCGACGCTACCCCGGACTGAAAGTGTTGCTGACCATACATGACCTGAATCCCTTGCATGAAGGGAAGTCGAATGAAGAACAGGAGAAGAGCCTGGCACATACCCAATCCCTGATCCATAAAGCAGATGTCCTGGTTTGTATTTCTGAATTTACCAAATCCGACGTGCTGACTTACTGTGATACCGGCAATAAACCGGTCCATGTGATTCATAACGGATCTCACCAGGTACATAAACCTGCCCTTAATAGCCAATCATACCGGCCATCCCGGCCTTTTTTGTTTGGCATGGGTTATGTCAACCGGAAGAAAAATTACCATGTTTTATTGCCGTTACTGGAAAATGAATCCATCGAAATGGTCATAGCCGGAAGACTGGATGAAGCGGATTACGTGAACAGTATCCTGAATACAGCAGAAACCATGGGGGTGTCGGACCGGCTCCGCCTCACCGGACCGGTTACTGAGGGTGAAAAAGCCTGGTATTACCAGCATTGCCTGGCATTTGTCCATCCCTCACTGGCCGAAGGATTCGGTGCTCCGGTGGTGGAAGTGATGCAGTTTGGAAAACCCCTGTTCCTGTCGAGCCTCACTTCATTGCCTGAAATCGGCGGGGATGCGGCTTTTTATTTTTCTTCCTTTGAAAAGGAACATTTGCATGATGTTTTCAGAAAGGGGATGGAAAAATACAACAGCAACGGATTGGCAAATCAGATCCGGATCCGTGGCGCGGCTTTTGACTGGAAACAAAAAGCAAAAGAGTACCTTGCTGTATACCGGTCAATGATCGGTCAATCCTCCTGAAATGTCAGAAAGAGTCTGGACAAACCCCCTCAGTCAGAACGCCGGCAGGCGAAGGACAGAATTATGCAAGGCCCAGGATTTTCATCAGGACTGGTACCAGCGCTGGTGTGCCGAAATGAAAGAGACACGGAGATTTCACCGCAAACAATGGGAATATGCCTATAACATGCAGGCCTTATGGGAGCGGGGCTGTATCCGGGAGGGTAATCGCGGGCTGGTATTTGCCGTAGGAACTGAACCTGGCCCTTCCATTTTTGCCGGTTATGGCTGCCAGATTCTGGCCACTGATATTATGCCGGAACGGGGCAAGGAAAAGGGCTGGGACAACGGGCAGCTCTGTTTTGGGCTGGAATCCCTGAATGCCCGGCAACTCTGCAGTGATCAGCTATTGCAGGAAAAGGTCAGTTACCGTCCACTGGACATGAACCAGATACCGGACGATATTACCGGTTTTGACTTTAACTGGTCCAGTTGCTC
>CAZLRY010000007.1:13097-25456 GCA_964561675.1 uncultured Chitinophaga sp. | reverse complement strand
TCCAAAGCCCGCCGCAAAAAAATATTAAAGCAAGCCAAAGGTTACTATGGCAAACGTAAAAACGTATTAACGGTAGCCAAAAACGTAGTTGAAAAAGGGATGACCTACATGTTTGTAGGCCGTAAACTGAAGAAAAGAGAATACCGCACTTTGTGGATCGCCCGTATCAATGCGGCTGTCCGTGAAGAAGGAATGACCTACTCTCAGTTCATCAACAAACTGCAGACCAAAGGCATCGAACTGGATCGTAAAGTACTGGCTGACCTGGCCATGAACAACCCCGAGACGTTCAAGAGTCTGGTGAATTCAGTGAAGTAATTCTTCAACGTAGTTATAGCAAAAGGCCCGGAAGTTCCGGGCCTTTTGCGTAAGCAGACCAGAAGGAATTACAGGGTAGGGATAGAATGAGAGAAGGATGAGTAATGAGTAATCAGTAATGAGTAGCCCGGGAAGGGAACTACAGAGTAGAAGGAAGATGAGAGAAGGATGAGTAATGAGTAATCAGTACCTAAAGTAATGCGCCCTCCGAAAATCGGAGGGCGTATTTATAATTAGAGTCTACCACACTTACTCATTACTCATTACTCATTCCTAGTGTTGTCCCAGTATCACCACCAACGCATAAATAATTCCAGGTAACCAACCCAACAACGTCAGAATCAGGCTGATCCAAAAACGATTATTTATCTCTCCTTCGTAGAGATATACAGCCAGCGGGGGGAGAAGGATCGCCAGGATCACCAGCAGGAGGGTGTCCGTGTCGGCTTCTTTACCAGCTTTTTTGGCGGCTTTATAGGCTTTAATTTCTTTCTTCACTTCCTTCACACGGGCCCGTTTTTCTTTCCGGGAAAGGCTGTTGAACTCATCCATTGCCGTTTTTACTTTGACAGGATCTGGTTCAGTTGTTGTGGCAACAGGAACAACGATAGCCGCTACAGATGTGATGGGAGCGGTGCTTAAGAGCAGAAAAGCCAGGGCAAAAAGTAAAACAGATTTCATACACTACAATTTTAGGTTTATGTCACGAAAAATATGCCGGAGTCACAAAAATAATCCCGCGCATGGCGGGACTATCATATATAGTTATACTTAAATTTTACATGATATCCATCGCCTTCACAAAAGCTGTGGTCTGGAAGGGGAGGATCAGGGTCAGCCATTCCCAATGGGCGTAAATAGCGAAAAGAAGGCCGGCCGTAGAAGCCAGGAAAACAAGCCACCAAAGGCCTCTATACTTTTTTGTCTGCTCCATATTCAAAATTTTAGGCAAAAATAAGGTCCGGACGGTAAACCAAAAAACAGATTTTTAAATTCAATCATTTCTTTTCCAGAGCAAAACAGGGATGGAGAGGAGGACACCGGCGATAGCCAGGCTCCACTTGATCAATACATAAAGATGATATACATAAATTGTTGTACCGATATAAGGTTTTGCAGACATCCATTGAAGCAGAAACACGTTTTCCCGGATATCACAACCCCAGGCAACCAGCTGAAGCCAGGCAAAGGCTAATAAAAGCTGACGCAACCCGTTTTTTTTCACTTTATAACGAGCCATCATGCATAAACTGGCAATGCCTCCATACGCCCCGGCCATAAAAACAAAGTCAAAATACAAATGAGCCTTCAGAAGCGTCTGGACGGCTGGATCCGATAAGTATAAGATGCTCATTACCCGCTCAGGCGTATAGGAAATTTCCAATCCGATGATAGTAAACAGCTCTCCCTGGTAATAAAAGCGGGTTTCCAGCCATTTCATACAAAACGCAGTCCCAATAAAAAGCCCCAGGCAGAACAGGAAACAATTTCTCCAACCTTTATAGCTTAAAATCATAGGTTTGTGTAACATAAATTTTAAAAAACACGTCTTTTTTAATATGAATAATGCTGATTTTAATTACTTTCGTATTAATGTGTGTGTGAAACACAATAATTTGTTTTCTGAATCCCACACCTAACGATTGTGATAAAGTTACAGTTTTACATACGGTTCAGTACCCGTTATGGACAGAGCCTCCATATTATGGGGAATTCAGATGCGTTGGGAAACAACGATCCAGCCCAGGCACTGGCCATGCATTATTTAAATGAGGAATTCTGGCAAGCGAGTGTTGAAGTAGCCGCCGGTACCAACCTGGCCGACATCCGATACAAGTATTTCCTGAAAAATGATGACGGCGAATCCATCACCGAATGGGGAAATGACCGGTTGCTGGCCAAGGGGCATAAAACAACCACCGAACTGGTGGTTACCGATACCTGGAATCATGCCGGTGAATTTGAAAACACGTTTTTCACGGCTCCTTTTGCCGAAGTACTGCTCAAACCTAACCATACTAAAGGAAAAGGGGATTCTGATAAATCATTTACCCATATTTTCCGGATTAAAGCCCCGCTACTGCAGAAACACCAGGTAATGGCGCTTACTGGTGCCGGTGATAAACTGCGCAATTGGTCAGAAACCGATCCGCTTCAAATGGAGCGTAACGGGGACTGGTGGGAAGTACGGCTTGATCTGTCCGATCAAAATTTCCCGGTAGCTTACAAATATGCCGTTTGGAACACGAAAGAAAAACAGTTTATCCGTTTTGAAACCGGCGATAACAGATTAGTAATACCGGAAGGCAATCCGCAGCGTATCAGTATCCAGCATGATGGATTTGCGCACCTCCCCAATGCTAGCTGGAAAGGCGCCGGGGTGGCCATTCCCGTCTTCAGTCTCCGTACGAAAAACAGTTTCGGCGTAGGTGAATTCAATGATATTAAACTGCTGGTTGACTGGTCAAAACAAACCGGACTAAAACTGGTTCAGTTGTTACCGGTTAATGATACCACGGCCACCAATACCTGGCTGGATTCTTATCCATATGCCGCTATATCGGCATTTGCCCTGCATCCGGTTTTTATCAATCTGCCCAAAGTTGCAGGAAAGGAATATGCCACACAACTCAACAGCCTGAAGAAAAAACAACAGCAGTTGAATGAGAACAGTGTGGTGGATTATGAAGAGGTAATGAAGCTGAAGAGCGCCGTATTGAAAAAACTGTACGATGTGATGGGGGAGGACTGCTTTGCCACGGATGATTACAAGGAATTTTTCAATACCAACTGTCATTGGCTGCAACCGTATGCCGCTTTTTGTTATTTCCGTGACAAATACGGCACGTCCCGTTTCGGGGAATGGAAAACAAACAGTACCTATAATAAAGCGGCTGTTGAAAAACTATTTGCCAATGGCAATGCAGTGACCAAACAACTGGGACTTTATTGTTTTATACAATATCACCTGCACCTGCAACTCAAAGAAGCGGTTGATTATGCGCACAAAAAGGGCATTGTTATCAAGGGTGATATTCCGATAGGCATTTACCGGCATGGGTGTGATGCCTGGGTGGAACCGGAATTGTACAATATGGATTGGCAGGCCGGTGCACCACCGGATGATTTTGCCGCAGTGGGCCAGAACTGGGGGTTCCCTACTTACAACTGGAAACGCATGCACGAAGATGGTTTTGCCTGGTGGAAACAGCGTTTCGAACAGATGTCCGCTTATTTTGACGCATTCCGTATAGATCATATACTTGGTTTCTTCCGGATCTGGAGTATACCCGCACATTCCATCCAGGGAATCATGGGGCATTTTGTGCCTTGTGTACCTGTTCATATCAATGAGTTTGGCGAAAACGGGATCTGGTTCGATTACCAGCGTTATTGCAAACCCTTTATTATCGATGAAGTATTGAATGATTTGTTTGGCGACCAGACCGGTTATGTAAAAGAAACGTTCCTGGTGCCCAACGAGTTTGGCAGTTATGACCTGTCTCCCGATTATTCCACCCAGCAACAGATCGAGGCCTGTTTCAGTACACTTGAACAAACACCTGAAAACGAACAAATCAAACTGGGCTTATTTGATCTTACTTCAAATGTGTTGTTGTTTGAAGAGCCGGGATCCATGGGACAGAAATATCATTTCCGGATTGCCATGGAAAAAACCCATTCATTCCGTTTCCTGATTCCGCATGTACAGGAAAAAATGAAAGAACTCTACGTGAATTATTTCTTCCGTCGCCAGGATGATTTCTGGTTCCGGGAAGCCATGCATAAACTGCCCATGCTCAAAGCCGCCACCAATATGCTGGTCTGCGGAGAAGATCTGGGTATGGTACCCGAATGTGTACCGGATGTGATGAAGCAAACCGGTATTCTGAGCCTGGAGATCCAGCGGATGCCCAAGGATCCGGAAAAAGAATTCTTTCATCCCAATGATGCTCCGTATTTATCCGTCATTACACCCTCTACCCATGATATGAGTACGGTTCGTGGCTGGTGGGAAGAGAACCGGGAAAAAACGCAGCATTTCTATAACCAGGTCATGGGTCAATGGGGAGAAGCACCACAGTTTTGTGAAGCCTGGATCAACAGGGCCATCATTATGCAGCACCTGTATTCACCCGCCATGTGGAGCATCTTTCAGCTACAGGATCTGCTCGGCATGAGCGAGACCCTGCGCCGTGAAAATCCACATGATGAACGCATTAACATCCCTGCCAATCCCAAAAACTACTGGCAGTACCGTATGCATATTTCCCTTGAAGACCTGCTGAAGGAAGATGCCTTCAATGAGGAGTTGAGAGGGTATGTTGAAAATAGCGGCAGATCGGATTAGTCGGGAGTCGGTAGTCGGGAGTCGGTAGTAAACAGCCCGTACTAACGACTATCGATTACCAGTTCTGATTCCTGTCTCCCTACTCCCGACTCCTGACTCCCGACTCCCGACTGTATTCACTGGATGGCGAAGATGACTTCCACTTCAAACCGGAGCCGCATTTTCTTGAATTCCACATCCACCGATTTATCAAAATCCTTACCGTTATAACTGATATTGCTGTTAAGTGAATTCATTCCCCTTAACTGGATATTGCTATTGGCCCTATAACCAACTGCTTCTTCCTGAGGTTCTTTAACCGTTATGGCTGAACCCAGTTTTTCCCCAATGGCTTCTGTCAGATAGATTCCTTTTTCTTTGGCTGCTTTTACGGCCTGAATTTTTAACTGGCGGCGGTATTCAGTCAGTTTACTATGACTGGTATAAGCAATATCAAAACTAACCGTGGCATCATCGTCCAGTTTTTCAATGAGCTGATCCATTTCTTTTGAATTACTGAATTTTACCTGGTAGGTGATGGAGGCCATCAGATCCTGATCCCTTTTCTTTTTTTTACGCAACCAATAATAGTTACTGTAACCCGTATAGGATTGAATACTGATACTGGTGTCGGCGATGCCGGCTGCTTTGCAATAAGACAGAAAATCGGTCTTTATCGTCTCCAGTTCTTTCTTATCCTGGTATTTTTTCTGGTATTCCCGGAGTATAATGTTTACATAGATCTCATCCGGTATCACCAGCATTTCCGCACTGCCGGTTACGGTGATTGTCTTGGGAAAGGGATTGGATGAATTGGAGGTTTGTGCAAACACGGTGCTCAGCCAGGTAATACCCAGCAACAAAAAGAAGAATCGTTTCATAAAAATGGTTTTAATAATTGATGAGGGTGCCCTGTAATTTACATACAGTTCTCCAATATCTTTGTTAATATGAAACTGCAATACTGGCCATTCAGCTTAAAGTTCAGACACCCTTTTACGATATCAAAAGGGACCAAAACCCATCAGCCAACCCTGATAGTGGAACTCGAGCATATGGGTATCAAAGGCTATGGGGAAGCCCCGGCCATTGCCTATTATAATATCCCGGTGGATAAAATGATCGCGGACCTGGAGAGTAAGCGGCAACTGGTGGAAAAGTTCGCTTATACGGATCCGGAACGTTACTGGCATTACCTGCATCATTTATTCCCCCAGAATAATTTCCTCGTGTGCGCTCTGGATATCGCCTCCTGGGATATCTGGGGAAAACTGAAAAAAAAGCAGCTCTATGAAGTATGGAAAGGAGATCCTTCAAAGAACCCCATTTGTGATTATACGATCGGTATCGATCCGGTAGAGAAAATGGTGGCCAAGATGAAAGAAAAACCATGGCCCATTTATAAAATTAAAGTCGGTACTGCAGATGATATCGCTATTGTAAAAGCATTACGCGAGAATACGGATGCCACTTTACGGGTGGATGCCAATGCCGCCTGGGATCTGGAAACCGCCTTACAACTGATTCCACAACTCGAAGCACTGGGGGTTGAACTGGTAGAACAACCCCTGGCCAAAGACAACTGGGAAGGGATGAAAGTCTTGTACCAGGCCTCTTCCTTACCCTTGTATGCCGATGAATCCTGTGTCCTGGAAGGGGATGTAGATCGGTGTAAGGATCATTTTCATGGGATCAATATCAAACTGACCAAGTGCAGCGGCATCACCCCGGCCCGCCGGATGATCAGCCGGGCCCGTGAACTTGACCTTAAGGTCATGGTCGGCTGTATGAACGAATCCACCGTGGGAGCCGCCGCTATTGCCCATTTGCTACCGTTTATTGACCACGTGGATATGGATGGTCCGCTTCTGCTGGAAGAAGACCTTGCCACCGGCATCGGTTATGATTTTGGAAAAATCAGTTACTCCGGGGAGCCCGGTCTGGGTATTACTTATACCGGTCTGTATAGCAAGTAAGCCGTCATTAATATATCTCTCTGTTTATCAGCACTTTAATAACGAAAAACAGAAAGACGGTCTTTCCTTGTTTTAAAAAATCCGTATTGATGGGAGCTGTTCCCGGTTTTCAGGCAGTTCCTTCATTTTCTTTTTTTTAATTGCGGGGCAACCTGTGGTAAATCTTTTCCATTTTAAGAAGCTGACAAGCTGATTAAGGCCTTATATTTGATAGAATCTTGTGCATGAATATGAAACAAGCCCGCCTCCTTTTACTGATCACATTTGCCTGTATCCAGGTAAATGCCCAACGTTTACATATTGGTATTATGGGTGGTATTTCCGCCTACAACGGGGATTTAACTGAATCTGTCATGCCCGGTAAACTCACTAACGGGGTAATTGGGATCACGGGCAACTATGAATTACGAGATCAGGTTATGATTCGCGCAGGACTTTCCTATACCGTATTGGGAGGAGCTGACCGGTATAATACAAAAGCGGACCTGCTGGCCAGGAATCTTTCATTCGAAACTTCGTTAACCGAACTTAGCCTGGCAGGAGAATATTACTTCAGAAATCTTTATACGCATAAACTTTCTCCTTATGTTTTTGGCGGGTTGGCTGCATTTAAATTTAACCCTTATGCGTATGATGCCAGCGGTCAACGGATCTTTCTCAAACCGCTTAGCACAGAAGGCCAGGGTATCGCCGGTTACCCAAAACCTTATAGCCTGACTCAGCTTGCACTCCCTTTTGGTGGTGGGGTAAAGTACCGGATAAATAATAATCTCCGGATCGGGCTTGAAGTTGGTTTCCGTAAACTCTTTACCGATTACCTGGATGATGTGAGCGGATCTTATGCCAGTGAAGCTGACCTTCTCGCTGCAAAAGGCGCATTATCAGTTGATCTGTCATACCGTGGAGATGAACTCAACGGAGGCAGTTTCATCTACCCGGATAAAGGCGCGCAACGGGGCAGTCCGAAATATAAAGATTTCTACTACTTTGGCGTGTTACACCTGACCTACCGGATTATTCCTGCCAGGGGCGGTGATCCCATGCGAATGAATCGCAATGGTTGTCCGGTAAACATTTACTGAAATACATTTTTGCGAACCATTGATGGCAGGCGGTGTTGTACCTTTGCACCGCTACAAATACAACTATGGCCTGGAAAAATCAGCAAGCTTTTATTGACGCATTGGAAAATGCCGGAGAATTGGTCCGCATAAAGGAATATGTAAACCCCAGGCTGGAAATTGCCGAGATCACGGACCGCATCAGCAAATCCGGTCAGGGTGGTAAAGCCCTGCTATTCGAAAATACCGGATTGGATTTCCCGGTACTGATGAATGCGTATGGCAGTGATAAGCGGATGTGTATGGCACTCGGTGTAAACCACCTGGATGATGTGGCCCGTGAGATTGAACAATTATTCCACCTGCTTTCCTCGCCCAAAGAAGGGCTGCTGGATCAGCTCAGACTATTACCCAAACTCGGTCAGTTTGCCAGCTGGATGCCTAAAGTCAGAAAGGGCAGGGGAGAATGCCAGGAAGTGGTGATGACTGATCCGGATATATCCAAACTTCCCGTGATCACCTGCTGGCCAAAGGATGGAGGCCCCTTTGTTACGCTGCCGGTAATACATACCAAGGACCCGAACACCAATGCCCGGAATGTCGGCATGTACCGGATGCAGGTATTTGGTCCAACCCTGACAGGTATGCACTGGCACAAACATAAAGTGAGTGCCAAACATTTTGCTGAATACAAAAAACTGAATAAAAAAATGCCGGTGGCAGTGGCCCTGGGTGGAGATCCGGTATATGCCTATTCCGCCACAGCACCATTACCTGAAAATGTGGATGAATATATGCTGGCCGGTTTTCTGCGTAAGAAAAAAGTGGAGCTGGTGAAATGTATCAGTCAGCCCGAAGTAGAGGTACCGGCCGATGCGGATTTTATCATTGAAGGCTATGTGGATCCGGCAGATGAGCTGATCTGGGAAGGTCCTTTCGGAGACCATACCGGATATTACTCGCTGCCTGACTGGTATCCGAAATTCCATATCACCTGCATCACCCATAAAAAGAAAGCGGTCTATCCGGCTACGATTGTTGGTATCCCTCCGCAGGAAGATGCCTGGCTGGGAAAAGCCACTGAACGGATATTCCTGGCCCCGATCAAAATGACGATGGTGCCCGAAATTGCAGATATGGATATGCCCATTGAAGGAGTGTTCCATAATCTCGTTATCACTAAAATAAAAAAAGAATATGCCGGGCAGGGACAAAAAGTGATGAATGCCATGTGGGGAGCCGGGCAGATGATGTTTAATAAAATATTGGTACTGGCTGATCAGCACTGTACGATACAGGATTATCCCGCGCTTACACCTTATGTGTTTAAAAACCTGAATCCGGCAACGGATATTTATTTCTCAACAGGCCCGATGGATGTGCTCGATCACAGTTGCAGCAAAATGGGGTTTGGCGGAAAAATGTGCATTGATGGTACATTCAAAACGGATGAGGAAAAAGATGAACTGTATATTGAATTACCGGTAAATAAGGATACAACCACGATCGAAAATCAACTGAAACAAAAGTTCCCGGAACTGTCCGCCATCAATGCCTCCCTGCTCCTGAAGGATATTCCCTGTCTTGTAATTGCGATTCAGAAAAACAGGGTTGGACATATTGCCGCCCTTCATCCGCAGATAGCGGCCACCCCGATCGTACAGGGAATAAAAATGATCCTGTATGTGGAACATACCGTGGATCCCCGTGACCTGACCGTGGCCCTCTGGCGGTTCTGCAATAACCTGGACCCCAAACGGGATTTCCATTTGTATAAGGAAAATGTACAGGGTTCCATGGGTTATACCGCCTGTATGGGATTGGATGGAACCCGCAAGACGAAGGAGTTCGATCATTTCCAGCGTGACTGGCCCAATATCATTGTGGCCGATGATGAAACGATAGCCGCCGTCGATAAGAAATGGAATCAACTGGGATTAGGTGCTTTTATTCCATCACCATCCCTTAAATTTAAAGATCAGATGTACGGGGAAGAAGCCATTGTGAGTTAATACGCAGCATTTATGTCAACATCACTCAAACCTGCCAATACATTGCCGGAGAACAGCCCGATTCGTGTGCTGATGACCGGTGCCGGTGCTCCGGGAGCCGCAGGAATATTAAAGTGCCTGGCACAGTATCCACGCATACAGGTGCTGACAGCTGATGCTAATCCTGCATCTGCAGGACATTACCTGAATAAACATTTTGTACAAATACCCAACGCCGGTGATCCGTCATTTGCAGAAACCTTGCTGATGATCTGCCGGGAACATAATATCCATGTGGTCTTACCGCTGGTTACCCGGGAACTAATGCATTTTGCCAACCGGCTGAATGAATTTGAAATGGCAGGTACCCGCGTCATCGTTACTCCACCGGCTTCTCTTGAAATCGCGATCAATAAAAGTAAGCTGTATGAATTTCTGCAATGGAGGGGTATTGAGGTGCCGGCATTCCGTATAGTGGAAACAGCGGAGCAATTCATCGGGGCCCTGGAAGAACTGGGTTATCCTGAAAGTAATATTTGTTTTAAGCCGTCGCTATCAAATGGCAGCCGGGGATTCCGCATAGTCAGTGAACAAATCGACGAAACAGATTTGTTATTTAATCACAAACCCACACAAACCTGGATTCGGAAAAATGAAGCGGTCCGTATTTTATCCGCTGCTCCCTTCCCGCAACTGCTGGTCAGTGAGTACCTGCCCGGACCGGAATACTCCGTGGATTGCCTGTGCAACAGGGGTGAGGCAGTAATAGTAATGCCCAGGTTGCGGAAAAAAATGATCAACGGGATATCGGTGGAAGGCGAGTTTGTGAGGCAGGCGGAAATTATCGGCTACTGTACCCGTATTATAAAAGAGTTGCAGTTACACGGGAATATCGGCATACAGGTAAAACAGGGGGCAAACGGTCAATTTCGTATACTTGAAATAAATCCCAGAGTGCAGGGAACTATTGCTGCCGGTTTGGGTGCAGGAATTAATTTGCCTGTTCTGGCTGTTAAGCAAGCCCTCGGAATTGAAATCCCGGCAATTGAACTGGAAGTGAAATGGGGAGTTCAGTTTACCCGATATTGGGCAGAGGTATTTCATTAAAGGCTGACACAACGGCACAGTACGTGCTTTGGAAAGATATTTGATCGTTCAGACAGATCGGTTTTGATTTACAACCAAATCCCATAAACCCACATCTTTTTCCTGAAATTAAAATTTGAATCGAATGATACGTGCAGGTTCTGTTATTGTTTTGACCATGCTGGCCATGGTCAGTTGTGCCCAGCAAAAGGTTTTAAAAGACGAACCGGCACCCGGAAATTCCCTGTTGTGGAAGGTAGAAGGCAATGGCCTGGAGAAACCCAGCTGGATCTTTGGCACCATCCATATGCTTTGTAAGGATGATGCGGTATTAAGTGACAATATGCGTCAGGTGATCCGCGACTGTGATGTGGTATATATGGAAATGGACCTGGACAATATTTTTGAAATGATGGGGGCCTTCAGTAAACTTAAGATGACCGGTGACACCACGCTTCGTGACCTGCTTTCTGAAAAAGATTATTCAAAAGTGAAGGCTTATTTTGAAGAAAAATCCACCATGCTTCCGTTCTCCGTGCTCGAAACCTATAAGCCTATGATGGCGTCTTCCCTGTTATCTGAAGGCGATCTGCCTTGTGAAGGAGCTACTTCCATGGAACAGATCATTATGGGAGCGGCAAAGCAGCAGGGCAAAAAAATAAAAGGACTGGAAACGATGGCTCAGCAGGCCGGTTTCCTGGACAGTATTCCATACAAATACCAGGCAGCAGAACTGGTGAAATATATTGACAGTGCCGGAACGGATAACGGGCAAAGCACGATGATGAACCAGCTTTTTGACGCGTACCGGAACCAGGACCTGAAAAAACTGGAAGACCTGATGCTGGACAGTGATGCGGGTATGAGCAGTTTTTCTGACATCCTGCTTTACCGGCGCAATGCCAACTGGGTAATGAAATTAAAAACCCTGATGACAGACAAATCCTTGCTGGTTGCAGTTGGGGCCGGACACCTGCCCGGAGAAAAAGGAGTGATCAGTCTGCTCCGTAAAGCCGGTTATACAGTAACACCTGTGGAAAATAAACGCATCAGGACAAAGGAAATCTGATCTATACTTTTACAGGTAACGATTTTACCCTTAACCGAACCTTACGAATCCGGATTTGTATACATTTCATGCGTAATTTTTTCATTGCATTTATTATTCTATTGGGAAGCCTGACCCTCATCGGTGCCGGTAAACCGGTAGTGGAAGAGGGCATCCGGATCACCGTCACCCAACTTCATAATGAAAAAGGCCATGTACTTGTCAGTTTGTTCAAAGATGGTACAGGCTATCCTGATGATGCCAACAAAGCATTCCGGAAAATCAAACTCGATATCAGCGGGAAAAAGGCGACGGTCTTATTTACCGGTTTGCCCGCCGGAAATTATGCGGTATCCATCCTGCATGATGAAAACGATGATCAGAAAATGAATAAAACCGCCCTCGGTATTCCCAAAGAAGGTTATGGTTTCTCCAATAATGTAGTAGGGGCTTTTGGTCCGCCCTCCTGGAGCCGGGCCAGTTTCGCACACAAACCAGGGGTACTTACGTTGCGTGAGATCAGGGCGAGATACTAGAATACAAGCTACG
>CAZLRY010000007.1:1269-12997 GCA_964561675.1 uncultured Chitinophaga sp. | reverse complement strand
AGAATTGCTCCAGTCCGCTGAAGAAGAAAGCCCCTTCAATCTTTGCATTCTCGTCGCTGTCGCTGCCATGTACAGCATTTTCACCTAAAGAAGTGGCGTATAATTTACGGATGGTTCCTTCTGCGGCCTGGGCCGGGTTGGTGGCACCAATAAGTTCACGGAAAGAAGCCACGGCATTCTCCTTTTCCAGGATTGCGGCAATAATAACCCCGCTGCTCATGAATTCAACCAGTTCCCCGTAAAAAGGTCTTTCTTTATGTACGGCATAGAATTCGCCGGCTTTTTCTGCACTCAGTTTGGTCTGTTTCAGGGCCACCACACGATACCCTTCTTTAATAATGCGATCGATGATTGCTCCGGCATGGCCATTTTTCATTGCATCCGGCTTGATCATGGTAAAAGTTCTGTTACTCATATTGGGTTGTTTTTGCGCCGCAAAGGTAGGGAAAATAGTCGGGAGTTAGTTGTTAGAAGTTAGTCGTCTGATTCACCTGGTGAACCTGAAAATCTCGTAAATCCGGGAAAGTCCGGGAGTACAAGACTACTAACTTCTAACTACTAACTACGAACTAAAAATCCTACCTTCGCACACTTCTTATGCAACCCATACAGGATATATTTCCCTTATTAAATCAGCCCCGACGGATCGTTATTACCACCCATCAGAAGCCGGATGCGGATGCGATGGGCTCATCGTTGGCCCTGCGTCATTTTCTTGTCCAGTTCGGCCATACTGTAACCGTTATTTCCCCAACCAACTGGGCCGGCTGGGTGGATTGGATGCCCGGAACCCGGGAAGTGATGGACTATGAACGAGACCGGCAGAAAGCAGATGCGATTCTGGATCAGGCAGATTGGCTGTTTTGCCTGGATTTCAATATTTTCCACCGGACTAAATCCCTTACCGAAAGGTTGAAACAATTAACCTGCACTAAAATTCTAATTGATCATCATCAGGAGCCTGATATTCCGTCATTTAACTATGGAATAAGTGATACATCAAAAAGTTCCACCTGTGAAATGATCTATGATTTTATCGTGGATTCGGGAAACAGGGATAAAATTAATGAAGAAATCGGGGAGTGTATTTATGCCGGGGTGGTAGGAGATACGGGTTCCTTCCGCTTCTCATCAGCCCATGCCGGGGTACATACCCTGGTGGCGGATCTGAAAACAAGGGGGCTGAATCATGGTAAGATCCATGAAGGATTATTTGATAATTTCCTGGAAAACAGGCTGCGCTTTATCGGGCATGTATTACTTCACCGGATGGAGATTCTCTATGAGTACAATGCCGCCCTGATTGCCATTCCCAAAAATGACATTCTCAAGTTCCATATCCGGACCGGCGATACGGAAGGGCTGGTTAATTTTCCCCAATCCATCCAGGGAATCAAGCTGGTAGCCCTGGTCATTGACCGTGACGAGGAACGAAAATGGAGTTTTCGCAGCAAAGGTCAGTTTGATTGTAATACCTTTGCCCGCAACTATTTCGAAGGAGGTGGACACTATAATGCCGCCGGAGGCCGTAGCAGCGAATCCATTGAAAAGACAGTGGAACGTTTCAAAGCGGTCCTGAAAGAAAATGCAACACTTTTACAATAATTAAAACCCAAGTATGAACAAGATGAAACCATTGTTTTTGCTGCTGATCGCCGGAACCCTGCTGGTTTCCTGTGATAAAGCTGCTTACCGAAAAACACCGGGTGGCATGCCCTACCAGCTTTTTGCCGGTAAGGATACCACTTCAGTAAAAGTCGGCAATTTTTTGAAACTGGAATTTACCCAGAAAATTAATGACAGTACCTATTTTTCCACAGTAGGATCCCTGCCACTTTATATCGAGGTAAACGGACAGAGTAACCCTTACGATGTGACTGAACTCTGGACCTTACTGCATGACGGCGACAGTGTGGTAGCTACCCAAATGATGGATACATTTATCAAACGCGCTCCCCCCGGCCAAATGAATCCGAAATTTAAGAAAGGAGATCGTGTAATGACCTATGTAAAAGTGCTGGCTGTTTATGCAAATGACAGTATCAAAACCGTCGCAGAAAACAAAGACCGCGACGCATTTACTGCCAGGGAAGCCAAAGTGGTGGAAGATTTTGTCAAATCCAAAAAAGTGACAGTACAACGTACACCTTCAGGTGCCTTTGTAGAAATCCTTGAACCCGGTACCGGTAACCTGATTGACTCCGGAAAATACGTATCAGTGAATTATACCGGCACCACATTCAAAGGTGAAAAATTTGATAGCAATATCGATCCCGCATTTGGTCATGTTCAACCTATGTCTTTTACCGTGGGATCGCCTGGTATGAGCAAAGGATTTGACGAGGCTATGCTTTCACTCCGCAATGGTGCTTCTGCCCGCCTGTACGTTCCGTCCATGCTGGCTTATGGCGGAAATCCGCCCCGTGGTTCAAAGATCAAACCTTTCGAAAATCTCATGTTTGAATTGAAAGTAATTGACGTGAAAGATCAGGCTCCACCGCCACCGGCAAACCCGGCACCAGGCCAGGGACAACCTGAGATCAAATTGCAATAATCTGCTTAAGATATTTCCGCACCTGAATTTAAACTGGTGCAAGTTTGTACCCGTCGCTGAAAAGGACGGGTACTTTTTTTTTATTCCTGATTACCCAATATCAGCTTAGTCAAACACCGCTTTTTAACCGGCCCCTTTCATTTCAAGGAATAACTTAATCGTAGCGGCGGCGGCTTTAACGTCATGCACCCTTAACAGGTTAGCGCCCTTTATCAGTCCGGCCATATGCAAGGCGGTGGTACCCTGCAACGTGTCATCAGACTCCGGTGTTGTGCCCAGGGTCTTCCATATAAAAGATTTCCGGGAAATGCCCAACAGGACCGGGGCATTGAAGAGTGAAAACACAGGGAGTTCCTCCATCAACCTGAAATTATGGGCAGCCGTTTTCCCAAAACCAAAACCCGGATCAATGATACAATCCCGGATACCGGCTTTTTCAATGACTGCTTTTCGATCCGACAGCTGATCCAGTACTTCCCTTGTGACATCCGCATATACTGCCTGCTGTTGCATCGTTTGCGGATTGCCTTTTATGTGCATGAGCACATACGGCACTTTCAGTGCAGCTACCTCAGGGATCAATTGAGGATCAAGACTGCCGCCACTGATATCGTTGACAATACAGGCACCGGCTTCCACGGCATAACGGGCCACTTTTGCATAATAGGTGTCGATAGAAATATATGCCTTAGGGAAACGTTTGTGCAGGGCTTCCAGCGGGGCGATCACCCGGCTTAATTCTTTGTCAGCATCCAATTGTTCACTGCCCGGTCGTGTACTCTGCCCGCCTATATCCAATATGGCAGCACCTTCCATCAGCATTTGCTCGGCCCGGAAAAGCACTTCATCCACCGTCTGGGTACGGCTGCCGCTGTAAAAGGAATCGGGTGTACTATTGATAATACCCATCACCAGTGGCTTATCCACAACCAGCAATCTTCCTTTACAGTTGAGCGAAAACATCAGTCTTGTTTGTTAATTTTGAAGCTAAGATAACAGAGAGCGGCTAACCAACGGAAAACTATTTTCCGCGCTACACTCCCTATTCTCTATTTACCATTTACTATTTTCTTCCATATGGCTAATACGAATCAACAATATGATCAGGTAATCAGCGGCTGCCGGGATATTTTTATAAAAAAAGCCACCGACTATGGCACGGCCTGGCGTGTACTCCGTACCATTTCCATCGTGGACCAGATCTTTATCAAAGCGCAACGGATACGGACCATACAGGAAAAAGGAGCACAAAAGGTTTCAGACGGGATTGCGGCTGAATTTAAAGGCATCATCAATTACTGTGTGATCGGCCTGATCCAGCTTGAATTGCCGCCTGATGCACCGGAAGAACTGGCGATTGGAGAAGTGGCCGCTTTATACGAACAGAAAGTACAAACCGCCAAAGCCCTGATGCAGGATAAGAATCATGATTACGGAGAAGCCTGGCGCAGTATGAGCCAGGAGAGTTTTACCGACCTCATTTTGATGAAACTCCAACGTATCCGTCAGATCCTGAGCAATGACGGCAAAACACTGATCAGCGAAGGCATTGATGCCAATTACCTCGATATATTGAATTATGCCGTTTTTGCACTAATATTAATCTGATGAAAGCACTTGTCACCTTTGTCCGGCTGTTGGTCGGCGTCCTTTTTATCTTTTCCGGACTGGTCAAAGCCAACGACCCGCTCGGACTGAGTTATAAAATGCAGGAATTTTTTGAAGTGTGGCAACTACATGGCTGGAATGATATCACCCTGGCTCTATCCATTTTCATGAATGCCTTCGAGATCATTGCGGGCTTTGCCCTGCTGATCGGCTGGCAGTTCCGTCTGGTGAGCTGGTTGCTTTTATTACTGATCGTTTTCTTTACCTTCCTTACAGGCTATACGTACATAACCGGTATGCCTAAAAACTGTGGCTGTTTCGGTGATTGCCTGCCCATTACTTCCCTGACCTCCTTTTTAAAGGATGTGGTATTGATCGTATTGATTCTTTTCCTGCTTCTAAATAGAAAAATGGTCAGGCCATTACTGCCTGCTAAAATGGCGCTATTATCCATGTCCCTGGTTATCATTTTCAGCTTTGGATTTCAATATTATACCCTGCAGCACCTGCCGGTGGTGGATTGCCTTCCGTTTAAAAAAGGAAATAATATCATTGAGAAAAGACAAGTTCCGGCCGATGCGATTCCCGATAGTTTTGCCATCCGTTTTGTATACAGCAGGGGAGGAAAAGAATTTATATTTTCTCAAAGCGAATTGCCGGCAGATCTCAATACTTATAAGTTTGTAAGCCGGAAAGACAAACTGATCCGTAAAGGCAATGCAGAAGCGGCCATTAAGGGATTTGATCTGAAAGGACAATCCGGTACGGATTCCACCCTGCAGATCCTGCAACAGCCAATCGCCGTTTTACTGATAGGCGAAGACCTGAAGCATCCTTCCGTTTCCTGGACAGCTGGGTTTTCGTCTGTTTATAATACGAGCAAACAAAAAAATATTCCGGTCTATATTATCACCGGACAGGCCGGTAATGCAATTCAAATCACAAGTGGAACATCATATGCTTCAGTTCCGGTCTTTACCTGCGATAATGTTACCATACGTACCGCTGCCCGCTCCAATCCAACCTTGTATATTATTCAGCAGGGTACAATCACCGGAAAATGGAGCGGAAGCGATTTGGGGAAAGCGGAAAAAGTACTGACAGGATTACCGGATATGCCGCCCCCGGCACCGGTTCAACAACAACCTACAGATAGTATTCAATAGAAAGTATGCTGAAATTCATCCTCCGTAAGATGGCCTACGGCCTCCTTGTTTTACTGGGGGTGATCGCATTGGTCTTTTTCCTTTTCCAGGGCTTTGGCGACCCGTCCAGGATTGTCATGGGACAAACCGGTGATTCCACCACCCAGGCCAATATCCGGAAGGATCTTTATCTTATAGATGAACAGGGAACACCCATCCCGAAATTCAAACAATTTCTCTATTATCTCAATGATGTTTCACCGGTATGCATTCATAGCAACACGGATATTGAAAAGAAAAAACTGCGGGGCTTCTTTACCGGGGGAGAAAAAAAATTCGGCATTAAAATTCCATATCTCCGCAAATCTTATCAGAGCAAGCGGGAGGTCTGGACCATCCTGGTACAGGCATTACCCGGCACACTGATGCTGGCTTTAGCTGCAATGGCAATTGCAATTACCATCGGGATACCGTTGGGGGTAGTGGCCGCTGTAAAACAAAACAGCTGGATCGATACCTCTGCGATCTTCAGCAGCATCGTGGGCATATCTGCACCCTCTTTTTTCATGGGCATTATCATGGTCTATGTATTTGGCTTTGTGCTGAGTGAATGGACCGGGTTGCATATTGCAGGCAGCTGGTTTGCCATTGATGATGAAGGACAGCGACGACTCTCGTTGCAAAACCTGATCCTGCCGGCGGTCACACTCGGGATCAGACCATTAGCCATCATTACCCAGCTTACCCGCAGTGCCATGCTCGATGTGCTGGATCAGGATTATATCCGTACAGCATATGCCAAGGGACTCAGCCGGCGGACAGTGATCTGGAAACACGGACTCCGGAATGCACTGAATCCGGTCATTACAGCGATTACCGGCTGGTTTGCCGAATTGCTCGCCGGTGCTTTTTTTGTGGAATATATCTTTGGTTGGCAAGGGATTGGGAAAATAACCGTGGATGCATTGGAAAAACTGGATTACCCGGTAGTAATGGGATCCGTTTTGATCTCAGCCGGCTTTTTTATTTTTATCAATATCCTGGCCGACATCCTCTATGGCGTGGTGGATCCGCGGGTCAGGCTCAGCTGAACATTTTTTCGTCATATTTAATGTAGGTCATGTTTTTAGTACGGTAGTTGTTGTAAATTACTGGTATCGGTTCTTTTCAGTCTTATTCATTAAAACGGTAAGCCATGGAAAAATTAAATCAGATTTTATCCCGTCAGCAACCGCATTTCATCAACATCACCCCGGGTTCCAGTATCAGGGACGCCCTCTGCCGGATGAGTACCCTGAATACCGAATACCTCATCGTTATGGATGGGAAAAATAAATTCCTGGGATTAGTAACCGAAAAAGACATTGCAAGGAAAGCCCTGTTTCTTAACCGTTCACTGAATGACACCAAGGTAAAAGACCTGATGACCACCCAATGGCCTTTCGCTGATATCAATAATACGGTGGATCAATGTATGACGATCATGAAAGCGCATCATGTAAAATATGTTCCCGTATTTGAAAACATGGAATTTGTCGGCGTGATTTCTGCCGATGATATTTTACTCGAAGCCGTGAAACAAAGGGAGGAGATATTTGATTGAAGAAGGGTTGGCCTTGAAGGGTTAAACGCTATTGAATTATCACTTCATTCACCACTCTCGCCTTCAGCGCTTCATTTACCCTGTTTCTTATTTTTTCCTTCTGGTAGATCAGTTCATTTTTCAGGGGGCCCACGGAAGTGGTGATGATCAGTTTATCCCCGATAATCTGGAGCTTGTCGGTGTAACGGGCAATCGTCTTCCCCATGATATCTTCCCAGACATCTTCGATCTGCATAGCCTGAATACCGCCCTTGATCCGGCTGCTGTTCAGGAATTGTTGTAAAGCTTCTTGCATGGAGTATTCGCCCATTATGTAAAGGTAGTTGACAAGTTGATAAGTTAACAGGTTAACAGGGTCGTTTTTTTAGAAGATCTGCTTAGCATACCCTGTCAACCTTTCAACGTGTAAACTTATAAACCAATTAACTGGAAACCAACCCCCAGTTTCTCCAGGTGATCCTTCAATCTGTCCTCGTGTGTATCGGTAATAAACACCTGTCCTTCGTTCTCAATACAAACTTTCCGTAACAGGTTGGAGATGCGTTCTTCATCCAGTTTTTCAAACACATCATCCAGCAGGAGCAGGGGAGGGAAGCCCTTTTCTTTTTTCAGACGCTCCATTTCAGCGAGTTTAAGGGCGAAGAGCAGGCTCTTTCGCTGTCCCTGGGAGGCAATACTTTTAAAAGGCTGTGCGCCTAATTGTATTTCGAGATCATCGCGGTGGATGCCCGTATTGGTGCGCTGCGAAAAAAGGTCCCGTTGCCGGTTGGCCTTCAATAATTCACGGAAGCTATTCAGTAAAAGTTCACTGTCATAAACGAGTTGAACCGGTTCTGGTGGAAGCGCCTGGATTTCCTGGTCAGTTTTATTGGGCTGCCGGGCTATTTCCAGGTAAAGCTGTTTTACGGCCGGCAAAAAGGTTAACAGGAAATCCCGCCGTTTGGCAAACAGGATTTCACCGGGTTTGAGCAGTTGTTCATCCAGCACATCCAGCAGGGCTTCATCCCGGGTATTGGTTTCGGCAAACCGCTTCAGGAGTGAATTCCGCTGTTGCAGTACCCGGGTATAAGTAATCAGGTCCTGCAGATAATCCGCATCCAGCTGGGAGAGGAGTTCATCGAGATAGGTTCTTCTTTCCCGGCTGTCCCCGGTAATCAGTTCGGCATCATCCGGAGCAATCACCACACAGGGGTAGCGGCCGATATGACGGGAGAATTTCTCATAGGCTTCATCATTGACCGAAAATTCCTTCCGGCCGGTCTCCCGGAGGATACAAACTGCTTTTTCCGGTTTTCCGTTGAGTTCACCCTGTCCTTCCACCCGGAAACCATTGCAGCCCTGTTTCACATTATTGCTGTCCTGCCGGGTAAAATAGCTTTTTGTAAAACACAGATAATGGATGGCATCCAGCAGATTGGTCTTACCCACGCCATTATTGCCATAGATGCCTACCACCCGTTCCCTGAACGCAAAACTGCGGTTCTGGTAGTTTTTGAACTGAAAAACTGATATTTGGGATAACCGGAGCATTCCGGCTGCAAGTTAGGGGGGAAGGGCGACGGAACAAGGCCCCGGAAGCCCCCGAAAGCCGTTAAAATGCCCCCTGACGGCAAAAGCGGGTCTGTCCCGGTTTATCCCCTCAAAATCACCGTATTAAAATTCCTTTTTTCCCCTTATTTTTGCGGCTCAAATTTAATGCCTGTGGCCGCTAAATTTTCCAAAGAAACATACCTGTACTGGTACGAGCTGATGCAACTGATCCGCCAGTTTGAACTGATGGCGGAAGAGAAGTACAAAATGGAGGGTAAGATCCGTGGTTTTTTCCATGCCTATATCGGCCAGGAAGCCATTGCGGCCGGTTGTATGACCGCCACCCGCCCGGAAGATAAGTTTATCACGGCCTACCGTGATCATGGTCTGGCCATTGCCAAAGGGGTTTCGGTGAACAGCTGTATGGCGGAACTCTATGGTAAAGCCACAGGTTGTGCAAAAGGCAAGGGTGGCAGTATGCACTTCTTCAGCAAGGAAGCCAATTTCTTTGGTGGACATGGTATCGTGGGTGCGCAGATCGGCACCGGTGCCGGACTGGCATTTGCTGAAAAATACAAGGGTACGGATAATGTGGCCCTGGCTTATTTCGGGGATGGAGCCGCCCGCCAGGGTATGCTTCATGAAACCTTTAACCTGGCCATGCTCTGGAAAATACCGGTGGTATTTATCTGTGAGAACAATAACTATGCGATGGGTACATCAGTAGAACGTACCTCGAATGTGATCGATATTTACAAACTGGCGGATGCATATGAAATGCCGGCCGATACGATTGACGGCATGAGTGCCGAAGCCGTACATGAAGGAGTAAGCCGTGCAGTGAAAAGAGCCCGCGAGAATGGGGGACCGACCTTGCTGGAAATCAAAACCTATCGCTACAAAGGACACTCCATCAGTGACCCCCAAAAATACCGTACCAAGGAAGAAGTGGACGAATACCGCGGTAAAGATCCGATCCAGCAGGTGTTGCAAACCATCCTGGATCATAAATTTGCCACCCCCGAAGAAATTGACGCGATCAACAAACGCGTGGATGCAATCGTGGAAGAGTCGGTGAAGTTTGCGGAAGAAAGTCCCTGGCCAGATGACAGCGAGGTGCTGAAAGACGTGTATATTGACCAGAACTATCCTTTTATTGTTGACTAATCATTACAAAAAAACAAGTAACAACCAATATTATGGCAGAGAACAAACAGGTGCAGCCTACAGAAAGCAGTGAAGCCGCACTGGCAAAAGCAAAAGGTTTCTGGGATAAATACAGCAAACCCCTGATGATTGTGTCCGCATTGCTGATCGTGGTGATTGGTGGCTGGTATGGCTACCAGCATTTCGTTGTAAAACCGAAAGAAGAAAAAGCCGTGGAAGCGATTTTCCGCGCTGAGGAATATTTCCGCATGGACTCCCTGAACCTGGCCCTGAATGGCGATGGACAAAACCTGGGCTTTGAAAAAATTGCAGATAAATTCAGTGGAACCAAAACCGGCGAGCTGGCCAGTTTATATGCAGGAGCCTGCTATATCCGTCTCAACAATGCCGATAAAGCAGTAAAACACCTGAAAGGGTTCAGCAGTAGCTCTGACCTGGTACAGGCCCGTGCTTACAAGTTGCTGGGAGATGCTTATGCTGATCTTGGTAAAAACGAGGATGCGCTTTCCAGTTACAAAAAGGCGGCCGGTGAGTTTACAAAAGACGAAGCCAATTCTCCGGAATACCTTTTTATGGCCGCTTATTTTGCAGACCAGGTAATGAAGAACAAAGATGAAGCGGTGAAACTCTATAAAGAAATCAAAGAAGAATTTCCTCAAAGCCAGCAGGCCCGTGATGCGGACACATACCTGGCCAAACTGGGGGTTTATAATACAGAAAATTAATTATGGCAGACGTTACGAAAAGTAAGCTGACCGATCTCAACACAGGCATTCTTAAAAAGGATGCCTGTATTGTTTTGGTTAAGACAGACTGGAATGCGGCTATTACCGATCAGCTGGAGCGCGGTTGTATCGCCGAACTGGAAAAACACCAGGCGGCCGTGATCGTGCTCACTGTTCCCGGAGCTGTTGAAATCCCTTTTGCGATCAAAAGTTATTGGGAACATGCCGGAAAAAAAGATAAACCGGATGCTTTTATAGCCCTTGGTTGTGTGATCAAAGGGGATACCCCGCATTTTGATTATGTATGCCGGCTGGTAACAGACGGGGTGGGCCAACTGAATCTTTCCTTGCCGGTACCCACTATCTTTGGGGTACTGACCGTCAATACGGAAGAACAGGCCATGGAGCGGATCGGCGGGAAACACGGTCATAAAGGGGAAGAGGCCGCCCTGACCGCACTGAAGATGATCAGTCTCGTTGAATCTTTTAAAAAATAAACGGTGAACGTACAGCTATTCATTCCCTGCTTTGTAGATCAGTTATACCCGGAAACCGGGTTTAACATGGTGAAAGTACTGGAGAAAGCAGGGTGCACGGTTTCCTATAACACGAATCAGACCTGTTGTGGTCAGGCTGCATTCAATGCCGGTTATTGGGATGATGCCAAATCGGTATGTTCCAAGTTTCTGAAAGATTTTAGCGGCACTGAGTATATTGTAGGCCCGAGTGCCAGTTGTGTGGGCTTTGTTCGTAATTATTATGGCAAATTATTTGAGAATTCCTCCCAGCACCATGCTGTGCAGGATATGAATAAACGCATTTTTGAATTTTCCGAGTTCCTGGTTGATGTATTAAAAGTGGATCAGTTCGGCGCGGAATTACCCGGTAAAGCCACTTACCATGATTCATGTGCGGCACTCCGGGAATGTAAGATCAAGGAAGGTCCGCGGAAGTTACTGGCGAATGTAAAAGGACTTACCCTGACCGAGATGAACGATGTAGAGACCTGTTGCGGCTTCGGCGGCACTTTCGCTATCAAATTTGATTCTATTTCTACAGGTATGGGCGAGCAGAAAGTGGAAAATGCCCTGGCTACTGGTGCAGAATACCTGATTTCCACCGATCTTTCCTGCCTGATGCATTTACAGGGATACATTAAGCAGAAGGGGCATGCTTTGAAGACGATGCATTTAGCGGATGTGCTCGCGTCGGGATGGTAAATACCTAAGTACGAGGTACGAGGTACGAAGTACGGAACATCCTTACAGCATTAGCAAATAGAACTACAAACTGTTCCCATACTATATCCTCAATACTTCTAAGGATTATGTTACTATAAAAGCGAAAGCATCACGTTTTACGTAATGCTTTCGTACTTCGTACTTCGTACCTCGTA
>CAZLRY010000007.1:0-1169 GCA_964561675.1 uncultured Chitinophaga sp. | reverse complement strand
TTCGTACTTCGTACCTCGTACTTAGTTCCTCGTACTTTTTCCTACTTTGGTAACACTACCGAATCTATGACATGTATCACCCCATTGCGCTGGTATACATCGCCGATTGTTACGGATGCCATACCGCCTTTTTCATCTTTCAGCCAGAATTTACCGTCTTTCTTCATCACCCATAATTTTCCACCGGCCACTGTGGTGAGTTCCACCTTTCCTTTTCCTTCTTTGATTTTTGCTTCGATGGTTTTTGCATCGAGTTTACCCGCCACTACATGATAGGTGAGAATACTGGCCAGCATGGCTTTGTTCTCCGGTTTCAGGAGGGTTTCTACCGTACCCGCTGGCAACTTTGCAAAAGCGGCATTGGTAGGCGCAAATACCGTAAAGGGGCCGGCGGATTGAAGGGTTTCCACGAGACCAGCTGCTTTCACGGCGGCAACCAATGTAGTATGGTCAGCAGAATTCACTGCATTCTCCACAATATTTTTGGAAGGATACATGGGAGCGCCGCCTACTTCAACGGTTTTTTCTTTCATCGGGGCATTTTGCGCATACGAAAACTGCATAGATAATACTGCGGCAAGTGCAAGACCCGCCATGCGTAATTTTTTCATGTTTGATTTTTTGTTTTAATTTTTAATGGATATGTATCGGGAAGGGAACGGTTTAACGATTCATGCATGAACAAAAGCAGATACGGGAAAAGAAGCTGATCCGGATTGCCGTAATTCTTATTTTTTTAATTCCCGTTGCTTTAAATTTGGGCTCACAATAATTAACACATGGCTTACTGGCTGATAAAATCCGAACCGTTTAAGTATTCCTGGGATCAGTTCGAAAAGGATAAACAAACTTTCTGGGATGGTGTGCGTAACTATGCCGCCCGGAATAATCTGCGGGCTATGAAAAAAGGGGACCTTGCCTTTTTCTATCACAGTAATGAAGGACTCGAAATAGTCGGCATTGCCAAAGTAGCCAAAGAAGCCTACCAGGACCCGACCACGCCCGAAGAAGCCTGGGTAGCTGTCGATTTTAAGCCACATAAAAAACTGAAAAAACCGGTCACGCTCGCACAGATAAAAGCCGATCCACGTCTGGCCAATATGGACCTGATCCGCCTCGGCCGGTTGTCGGTACAAACGGTAAAGGAGGAGGAGTGGGAGATAGTGATG
>CAZLRY010000006.1:18512-26499 GCA_964561675.1 uncultured Chitinophaga sp. | reverse complement strand
CATTGGGCAATCTTCTTTCGAAGACAGAATCTGCGAATACAGATTTGGGGCGGCAAAGATAGGAGTTTCCGGCCAGAAAACGCCGGGAAAAACGGCCCGATTTTGCGACCCGCTTTTTGAGGAGTATAAATCTATTAATAGTTTGAATATTAGCCAATTATGACTAAAAACCTTTTTTCGCCGGTTTGATTTCTTTTAAAAAAAACAGGTAAGTCGGAAAGTGATCACTATAGCCACCCCGGTACGTATTTCCGTCCCAGGTACGCATAGGGTAACCTTTATACCGGCCCTGATTTTCCACCAGGTACTCTTTATTGAAGATATGCGGCTGGTAATAAAAGAAGCCGGATTGTTCTTTTTTCAGCCAGGCCTTTGATACAAGGATCTGGTCAAAAAGACCCCAGGCATCCTGGTAGGCAAGCGTGCCGATTCCTTTTTTATACATATCCATCCAGGGATTGTACATACCGCCCGGTGGCACATCTTTCTCTTTTCCTTTGGCATTTATGATTCCGGACACACTTTCATTATTAGGATCATCATTGAGGTCGCCCATAACCACTACTTTGGCATTGGGTTCCAGCCGGGCTATCGAATCCATATGATGCCGGCAAACCTGCGCGGCCGCATTTCGGGCCGGCGCACTTCTGACTTCCCCTCCGCTACGGCTGGGCCAGTGATTCACATAAATATGTATGGTCTCTCCGTCCAGTTTACCTTTAACCCAGAGAATATCACGGGTGAAATAGGCGTCTTTTGATCCCCCGGGCAATTGCACAAACAATTTGTCACTTGCTTCCACGACAAAGTACTTCGGATTATACAACAACCCTACATCCACCCCCCGGATATCCCGTGAATCATAATGAACAATCCGGTAATTCCGTTTGGCAATAGCCGGTTGCCGGATCAGGTCATTCAGCACCGTATCATTTTCCACTTCCGCTACGCCTAAAATAGCCGGTCCATCCGGATTTAGTTCCGCGCCGATCTGCGCGATCACCTGGGACAGTTTATTCAGTTTGTCGTTGTATATCGCTGTTCCGTAATTACGGACTCCCTGCGGCAGAAATTCCTCATCATTGGTGAGCGTATTATCCACCGTGTCATAGAGATTTTCGAGGTTATAGAAGGCAATAACAGCACTTTTATACTCTTTTTTCTGTGCGGGTAAGGTCAAGCAACTTATCAACAGGAAAAATACGATGGTCGATCTGCTCATATAGTTCGTATTAAGGGGCACAAACATACTGAATCATTAGACGACAAACCGCAGAAATCGGATGCAGCCACTTAATATATAATTGTTATGTGCTTAATTTTTTTAAGATGCTTGATTTAACCTTAGTAATTTTGCACTCTCGTTTAAATAAACTGACATGCTAAAAAACAAACTGCTGCTGCTACTCTGCTGCATTTCCCTCGCGGCCGGAGCACAGGTGGATTCCACAGCAAAAAAAGACACTGCAATCATCGATGAATTAAAAGACGGCGTACTGGATAATATCCCCACCGTTTCCCTGGATGAAAATGACATGGGCGATGGCGGCAACCAGAACATCTCCTCCCTGCTTACTGCCGGCAGGGATCCTTTTTATTCCGCCGCCTCTTTCAATTTCAGTGCGGTACGTTTCCGTATCCGCGGGTACGACAATGATCTCTTCAGTACTTACATGAATGGGATCCCGATGGATAACCTGGATAACGGGTTTACTCCATTTGGCCTCTGGGGCGGATTGAATGATGTGATGCGTAACAGGGATGTTTCCTGGGGACTTCGTTACAATACATTTGCTTTCGGGGATATCGGGAGCAATACCAATATTGATTCCCGGGCCAGCAAACAACGGGCGCAAACAAGCCTCAGCTATGCGGCGTCCAACCGTAATTACAATAACCGGATCATGCTGACCCACTCAACCGGTGTCAGTAAAAAGGGCTGGGCATTTTCACTGAGTGGCAGCCGCCGCTGGGCCGACGAAGGTTATGTTCCCGGTACTTATTATAACGGATGGGGTTACTTTGCCGCTGTTGATAAACGGATCGGTCAGCGTCACCTGCTTTCCTTCACCACATTCGGTGCCCCAACAGAAAACGGACGACAGGGGGCCGCCGTTCAGGAAATGATGGACCTCGCCGGTACCAATTATTATAACCCGAACTGGGGTTATCAGAACGGAGAAAAAAGAAATGCCAGTATCGGCAGAACCCATCAGCCGGTATTTATTCTTACCCATGATTTCAGACTGAATAATAAAACCACACTGACCACGGCAGCCGGGTATTCTTTCGGCAACCGCAGTGTTACCGCCCTTGACTGGTACAATGCGGCGGATCCCCGTCCGGATTATTACCGGTACCTGCCAAGCTACACCAGTACCTGGGCCAGCTCAACGGATCCTTCACAGGGACAACAACTTTATGACCTGATGAAGAATGATATTAATTACCGCCAGATCAACTGGCAGAACCTGTACAATGTGAACAGGGCCAGTATGGCCACGATCAATGATGCGAATGGCATCAGCGGCAACAGTGTGACAGGGCAACGTTCCCGCTATATCATCGAAGAACGGATCATCAATACAAAACGCTTTAACGCAAACTCGGTATTGAATACCAAATTCGGTGAGCATATTGATTTTACTGCCGGGGCATCCTTCCAGCAGCAGAATAATCATTACTTTAAGAAAGTAGATGATTTACTTGGCGGCCAGTTTTATGTAAACGTCAACCAGTTTGCTGAAAGAGATTTTCCGGTGGATAATTCCGCCAATCAGTTTGACCTCGACCACCCCAACCGTATTCTCTATCAGGGAGATAAATTCGGGTATGATTATAATATCAATATTTCCAGAGCAGCCGGATGGGCCCAGGGTGTTTTCCGGTTCAATAAAGTAGATTTCTTCCTGGCCGGAAACCTCTCTTATACAAAATTCTACCGCGAAGGAAATGTGCGGAACGGATTGTTCCCTGCGGATTCAAAAGGGAAAGGTGCCGTGAATGAGTTTACGGATTATGCGGTGAAAGGCGGACTGACGTACAAAATTGACGGACGCAATTATGTATTTGTAAATGGTTCATACCAGACACGCGCCCCTTATTTTGAGAACGTGTTTATTTCTCCCCGTACCCGCAACGCCCAGCAGGACAATGTAACCAGCGAAACCATTCAGACCGTGGAAGGTGGTTATATTATGAATGCCCCTAAATTTAAAATCCGCCTGAGTGGTTATTATACCCGCTTCCAGGACGGAGTCGATGTCATGTCTTTCTATCATGACACTTACCAGAACTTTGTGAACTATGCGATCAATGGCATCGATAAACTGCATTTTGGCGGCGAATTCGGCATTGAAGCCAGGCTGACACCAACCATTACCCTGAATGCTGCTGCAGCTATTGGACGTTATTACTATGACAGTAAGCAGACCGCCGTTATCACGGTAGATAACAGTGCTTCCGTATTGGGCCGCCAGCTGATCTATGCGGAGAATTTCAGGCTGCCGTCCACACCGATGGAAGCTTACAGTTTTGCCTTCAACTACCGTTCTCCCAAATTCTGGTTCATCAGCCTTACCGGTAACTACTTTGATAAATCCTATCTCAGTATGAACCCGCTGCGCCGTACCTGGGATGCCTTACAGTATGTTGCACCGAAGAGTGATGCTTACAATGAAATTTTTAACCAGACACAGTTCGATGCTCAATACACTGTTGATTTCTTCGGGGGATATTCCTGGAAATTGCCGAAAAGTTTTGAAGTGAATAAAAAGGCTACGTTCCTGGTATTTAATGTGGGGGTCAACAATATCCTGAACAATAAGGATATCGTCACCGGCGGATTTGAACAACTGCGCTATGATGCACAGCTGGCTTCCACCGATCCGGTACAGGTGGGTAAATTTCCTCCGAAGTTGTTCTATGCCTATGGACTGAACTTCTTTGCGAGCATGACCCTGCGTTTTTAATCCAGTGACATTAACTGCTAATAAATTATGATTATGAATTTTCAATCAATAAAATATACACTTACAGCACTTGTCGTTTCGGTGCTGTTCCTTTCCTGCGACAAGGAACCAGTTGGTCCCACCGGTCCTGATCCTTTGGGCCCCGGCGATTACATGAGTTTTACTGAATTCAGGGCCTTGTATCCAGGAAGCGGAGATTATACTTTCCCAACAGGAACTAAAAGAATTAGAGGGATTATAATTTCAAATACAATTAATGAAGCTTCTGGTGTATATAGACTGCAAGATGAAAGTGGAGCTGGCATTTATCTTTTTACATTAAACGGTTCTCTTGTATATCAAATCGGAGATGTACTGGATATTAACCCGTTAGGCGGTAAGTTCACACTCTATAATAATGATCTTGAGTTGATGGGTGTGCCTATGTCAAATATTACTAAGGTAAGTGGGGCGATAACCATTACACCCCGTGTGGCTACCGTAGCCGATATCATTGCCAACAAAAACACCTGGGCTTCTTCACTGGTAAAGATCAACAATGTAACCTCCATTACCCAATCCTCTTCCAATTCAACAGGGATCACGTATAATATTACGGATGCTACGGGTACATTGTCCATGTTTGTGCGTACAGCTTCTGGTATTTCTGTAAATACAAGTGGCACATCCGTGACCGGGTATGTATCCATTTATTTAACCACCACACAGATCGGGATCCGGACGGCCGCAGATATTCAATAATCATTAACTGACTGTACAAATCATAAAGTATGCAAAACAAATTAGCTCATAAATGGGTCATCCCGGCACTGGGATTGCTGCTGGCCGGACTCCTGATGGTTTCCTGTAAACGCACTTTTACAGATCCCCCTGAACTGGGTGCCCCGGATATCGTGGCCAATATCAGTATCAAGGATATTAAAGCCAGGTATACCTCCGGTGCACCGGTGGCCATCACGGATGACGCCGTGATCGAAGGCGTGGTGTCCTGCGATGACCGCAGCGGTAACTATTATCAACAGATCGCTATCCAGGATTCAACCGGCGGTGTGCTGCTGCGCCTGGCCGGAAACAATCACTTTAATAATTACCCGGTGGGACGCAAGTTGTTTGTAAAACTCAAAGGGCTGTACCTCGGGCAATACAATGGTACACTTCAGTTTGGCGGAGGAGTGGATACACCCTTCCTTAACCAGGGTGGTGTAACGCTGCTGGCCACCAACCTGCAGAACCAGCATATTGTTAAAGGCGCATTGAATCAGCCACTGGTACCCAAACTGGTTACTGTATCTCAACTCACCACCTCCCTGCAGGACCGGTATGTGAGTACCCTGATCAAACTCTCCGGGTATGAGTTTTCTTCTTCCGACCGCTCAAAGAATTATGCGGATGATGGTTTTTCCGGTAACCGGATCATCCAGGATTGTTCCAATCTGAACGCCAATAAGATCACCCTCCGTACCAGTGATTTCAGCAATTTTGCCACACTTCCTGTGGCGCAGGGCAATGGTGATATTATTGCAGTTTACTCTTTCTTTGGTTCCACCAAACAGCTCACCATCCGCGATACGACGGATGTACGGTTTAATAATCCGCGTTGCCCGACTTTCAGCGGTGAAGGCCAGGTCACGTTAGGCAGCAGTTCTCCCTTTACCATCAATTTTGATAACCTCGGTACGGCCGGTCTGCCTGCTGGTGTTTATGTAAAGCAGGAAGCTTCTGGCGGATTTATCGGTAATGAAGCCACGGTATACAACAGTAATTTTCTGACCGCTACTGCCTGGAATCAGACCAGTCTCGGTTTTAAGAATTATGCATCTGCCACCGGGCTGACTTCCGCTTCAAGCAGTACAGCACAAAGTACATCTGTCAACCGGGCGTTGGGAGCCAGGCAGACTGGTACGGCTGCAACAGGAGGTGATCCGGGTTATGCATTCGCTTTCCAATTAGCAAACACTACCGGCAAAACCAATTTGAAAATGGAGTTTCTCCTGCAGTCACTGGATGGTTCCACCGGTACGGGACGAACCACCACCTGGAGAGTGGATTATGGCTTGGGCGACAACCCGGTACTGTTTACCACCAATCCTACCGTACCTGTTACATTAACCACCAGTTTTGGAACCGGCACATTTGCCAGTACTCCTGTAACCGTGGATTTCGGTTCTGTACTAAATAACATTAATCAGAAAGTATGGATCCGTATTGTGGCCTTGAACAGCACATCCGGTAGCGGAAACAGACCCTCTTCTGGTATTGATGATGTGAAATTCAGCTGGAACTGATAGGATGAATTTTAAAATCTTTCAAATAAAAAACATGAGAAAGTTACTTTTTTATATATGTATGCTGGCTGTATCGTCTGCTGTTACTGCCCAGTCATTACTGGTTGATGATTTTACAGGGTTAAATACTGGTTCATCATTAGTCGGTCAGAGTTCATGGGTAAAGGGAGGCAGTGGCCCGGAACCAACTATTCAGAATTCTTCGCCATTAGTTTACCCAGGATATAATGGTGGAAGTGGCGAATATGTATTAATGCCAACCGGCATAGCGACTTCCAGTCGGGTATACAAGCCTTTTACTACGACGGCTGCTGGCACAAATACTTTTTATTACTCGTTTTTATTGAATTTGTCTGCAACCACTGCGACAGGAGATTACTTTATAACATTGGGTGATCCTGGTACTGGCACCAGTTATTTTGGAAGAATTTTTGCAAAAACAAATGGAGCGGGTTACAATTTAGGGGTTACTAAACTGGCAAATGTTGCTTCAGCCGTTTTTGGAACAACAGTCTTCAACTATAATCAAACGTACCTTGTTGTGGTTCGTTACACATTTGTAACTGGAGCATCAAATGATGAAATGTATGTTTGGGTAAATCCCTCCTTGAGTAGTGAGCCTTCAACCGGATCAGCTCTTGCTTTTATCACAACAACTGCCAGTGATCCATCTAATTCAAATGTCGGAAATTTTCATTGGCATAACCGGACTGCCAATAATCCAGTTGGTAGTTTTGATGGTGTGCGTGTGGCTTATGGGGCTACATCTGCAGATGCCTGGACCGCTTTAAATGCTTCCTCAGTAGCAACACCATCTCTATCAATTCTTTCACCGTTAACTTCCTTCGGCAATGCCTGTATCAATAATGAAGCCGGTCCGAATTCATTCGACATTACCGGTTCCAATCTTACTACAGCTGATGTTACTGTCGGAGCATTATCCGGTTTTACGTACAGTACCACAGCAGGCGGAACCTATACACCATCCCTTAGCATTACACAGCCGGGCGGAACCTTTTCACAATCAGTGTATGTAAAGTTTACTCCAACGGCAGTTCAGTCCTATAATGGCAATATACCCGTAGCAGGCGGTGGTGTTTCCACTGCGGTAAATGTGGCCGCTTCAGGATCGGGAGTGAATGACGCTCCGGTTGTAACCAGTGGTGCTGTCAGTGCCATCACCCAAACAACCGCAACGGTTGCCGGTACAATTACCAGTGCAGGCTGTTCTCCCATTACCAGTTATGGTATTGAGTACAGTACCACAACCGGCTTTGCCAATGGTACAGGAACACAGGTAACTGCGGGTAATCTTTCTTCCGGTACTTTCAGTGCGGATCTGACAGGACTGGTTACCGGTACTACATATTTTTTCCACGCCTGGGCCACCAACAGTGCAGGTACGAGCTATAGCACGGAAGGCAGTTTTACAACCGCTACCCCCGATCCGCAAATTCTTGTTACCGCTCTTACTTCTTTTGGGGATGTTTGTCTGACCACTACAGCCGGACCAAACAGTTTCACCATTTCCGGCAGTAACCTGACGGCAGCCGATATTACAGTGGGGGCATTGAATGGTTTCAGTTTCTCCACCACCAGCGCTGGTACCTATACCAGTTCGCTGACCCTGACACAAACAGGCGGTACTTATTCTCAGGAGATATTCGTAAAGTTCGCACCCGTTGCAGAACAGTCTTATAATGGAAACATTGTGGTGAATGGCGGAGGAGT
>CAZLRY010000006.1:2331-18412 GCA_964561675.1 uncultured Chitinophaga sp. | reverse complement strand
CACCCGTTGCAGAACAGTCTTATAATGGAAACATTGTGGTGAATGGCGGAGGAGTAGCAGCACCCGTTGATGTGGCTGCCTCCGGAACAGGGGTGAATTCACCGGCAGTTTTAACCACCGGCACCGCTTCTTCTGTGACCTATAACAGCGCCACACTGGCTGGTTCTGTTACGGCAACCGGATGTACTGCTATTACTGCTTATGGTATTGAATACAGCAGCACGGATAATTTTACACCCGGTAGCGGAACGCAGGTAGCTTCATCTAATCTCAGCAGTGGCGCTTTCAGTGCTGCATTAAGCGGTCTGATGCCCACCACCATGTATTACTACCGGGCTTATGCCACCAATGGCGGAGGAACCGCTTATGGCACCCAGCAAAGCTTTACCACAGCGGCTGTACCCATTTCATTAACAGCAACGGCGCTAACCGCATTTGGTCCTGCCTGTATCAATACGACTGCCGGTCCGAATTCATTTACGATCAATGGCGCTTTCCTGACCAATGCCAATATAAATGTGGGTCCGTTTACCGGATACAGTTTCTCCACCACATCTGGCGGCACCTATACACCTTCGTTAAGTCTTACACAGGCAGGTGGTACGTATAGCCAGGAAGTGTTTGTAAAATTCACGCCAACTGCCGTGCAGAATTATAATGGGAATATTCCTGTTTCCGGTGGCGGTTTTGCCAGCACCGTGAATGTTTCAGTGAGTGGCAGCGGCGTGAATACGACCGCTACGGTAACCACCGGTGCCGCCACTAACCTGACTACACAGTCTGCCCTGGTGGCCGGACAGGTCATTACCGAAGGTTGTTCTGCCGTGACCGCATACGGAGTGGAATGGAGCGGAATCAACGGATTTGTAAACGGCTCTGGCACCCGCGTGGCCGGAACTGGTATCGCATCCGGAAACTTCACGGTATCGCTGACCGGACTGGTGCAGGGGGCTACTTACTATTACAAAACTTACGCAGTTAATAATGGCGGTACCGCTTATGGTGCTCAGCAGACCTTTACGGTGGCATCGATCGGAACCGGCTTCCGGCTTTATCCCAATCCGGTTGAAAGAGGAACGGATATGCGGATTACGGTAAAAGATATTCAGCCCGGTTATTACGGACTGATGCTCTTTAACAGTGCCGGTGAAAAAGTACATCAGTGGAATATGAATATCCAATCCACTTTTATCAATCAGACCATCACCATACCGGCCACCTTACAACATGGGGTGTACAGGGCTTACCTGGTGAGTGATAAGAAGGAGATGGAAGTGATCACTGTATTGGTTCTCTAAGTCAATGTTACTATAAAGAAAAGAGGCTGTCCCGTTTTTAATGGACAGCCTCTTTTTAGTTGTCAGATGTTAGCCCGAAGTATCGGGAGTCGGTTGTCAGGAAACAGCCCTTTCTGACAGGTGTTAGCTGTTAGGTGTTTGCTGTTTGGAAACAGCCCCTTCTAAGGAGGTTGAATCTTTAATGACAGACAGTGTCTCGTTTTACGTGATTCACTCGTAACTCGAAACTCGCAGCTCGAAACTATTAAACTACTTTTTCTCGTTTTACTGAATGCCCTTCGTGCTTTCCCTTACAGATGCGTCAGCTTAATCACAGTTCTCAGTTGTTTCGTCTCAACTTGCATGAAATATATTCCGCGCGGCAGATCAGTAAAGCCAGGTTCATAGCTGGAACCTGCACTCAGGAAACCAAGCGATTTTGTATGGATGAGCTGGCCCTGCATATTCAATAATCGTACCTGTACATTGGCCAGTGATTTGGTGGCTGTTACACGAAGGGAGGACCCGAACGGATTCGGGCTGACCTGTATACCAAATGCAGTGGGTGTTACCACGGGTATTCCGGTGATCAGTCCTTCCAGGCTGAACTGCGAAAAAACGGGGTAGTGGTCTGAGGTGTTATGTGTGGTGATATAGTCCGGGACGACAGCCGTAATATCATTCCTGATTTTAGCCGAGTTTAATACATAATAAGGGGTAAGCTCATTGGAGATAACATGGTTATCCACCACATTCGGAAAATTGATCATGCTGCTCTGACCCGCCACGCCTAAAGGCAACGTGATGGATTTATAATGATCCGTATCGGTACTGTCGGCAATAATCGGTTGAAAAGAGGATTCCGGGCCGGAGCCTGTGGAAATAGTGGTATTTAAGGCATCATTATAATCCCCGATAATAATATTGATCGTATTGGCAAACTGTGCATCAAGTGTGTCTTTCAGTTCCTGTGCCCCCGCTTTGCGGCGGTCATAGTCACTGGCGGTACTGCCGGCTTTTCCGTGTATCACAATAAAATTAATATCCTTACTCACACTATTGATGGTAGCCGTGGCGGAAAACATATAAGGAAAACGACCAGAAGCCCAGTTGGTATAGGCGGTGGAACTAGTGCGCAGCAACCCCCTGGTTCTGAAATTTGAAAAAATGGATTTACGGTAGATGAAGGCGAGTTTTTGTCCGCTGAGCCAGCCATTACCAGTACCGGTGGTATTGTTGCTGCAAAAGGGTGAAATAAAAAAACCATATTCATTATTGCCCAATGAATCCACCAGCCGCCGGAACCGCATGCTGTCCACCACTTCCACCATACCATACAGGTCCGCATTCAGGTAGCGGAGAATTTTCTTTGCATTGGCCTCCTGCAGATCGTCATTGGAGGGGCCGGAAGAAGGATACCCAAACCATTCCATATTCCAGCTTACCACATCGAGGGTGGAGGAACTACTCTGGGCCGTTAAGGTGTTACTGCAATACAGGGACAGAGACAAAAGAACAACGGGTAACAATTTTTTCATGCGCAACATTTCTGCCACAAAGGTAAGTCCAAAAACGCAGAACCCTGATGAGGTAACCGGGTACAGGTATTATTCCGAAGCCCGGAAATCGATGACACGCAGCTGGAGGGTTTTAGTGTCATTCCATTCATTTTCATCGATCGTAAAGACCACATCTACCGGGTTGTTGTTTTCGAGTAAGTGAAATTTAGCGGACATCCCGAAACCAATGCCGGTAAGCGTCGTTTGACCTTGTTTTAAGGAGAACCGGATATGTTCTTCTTTTACAATCTTCGAATAGCCGGTATTGGAGAGTCGCCGGGCCAGGAATACCGGGCGCAGGTTTTCGGGACCGAAGGGTTCCATCTGGCAAAGGATGGAATAAAAAGTGGGGCTGATATCGCTGAGTGTGATGACGGCATCGATCATTATTTCCGGAATGAGCAGACGGGGTTCAATGCTCGCTGCCACTACGGATTCAAATTTTTCACGAAAGGCATCTACCTGCCCTGTTTCCAGTGTCATACCAGCGGCGGCAAAATGACCGCCATAGCCCAGCAGGTGTTCGCGGCAGGCATGGATGGCTTCATATAAATTAAATCCAGGCACACTACGGGCACTGCCGGCTACATAATCACCGGAGCGGGTCAATACAATGGTTGGCCTGTAAAAATGTTCAATCAGCCGCGAAGCCACAATACCCACCACTCCTTTATGCCAGTGTGGCTGGTAAACGAGGGTGGATTTACGGTTGACCCATTCTTCATTTGCGCGGATCGTTTCAAGTGCTTCAATGGTGATGGATTTATCCGCTTCTTTACGATCGGTATTATCACTGTGCAATTGTTCCGCAAAATGGAGGGCTTCGGCTTCTGTTTCGGCGACAAACATCTGCACGGCTTTGCGGGCATCATCCATCCGCCCTGCGGCATTTACCCGGGGGGCGATCATAAAAACAAGGCTGGTGATATGCAGTGCTTTGACCGCTCCGCTAAGCCTGGCCAGTGCTTTTATACCAAAGTTGGGTTCCAGGTTGGCTTTGATAAGTCCATGAAAAGCGAGGATCCGGTTTTCGCCATTCATGGGTACGATATCTGCGGCAATCGCCGTTGCCAGCAGGTCAAGATGCGCATAAGCGGTTTCCGGAGGGAGTTGCATCCGTTCGGCCAACGCACACATGAGTTTAAAACCAACCCCGCAACCGCAGAGTTCTTTAAACGGATAATTACAATCTGTTTGTTTTGGATTCAGAATGGCGACGGCCGGTGGGATGCTTTCATCCGGGAGGTGATGGTCGCATACAATAAAATCGATTCCAAGCCCGGCGGCATAACGGATAAGATCAGCCGATTTTATGCCGCAATCCAGTGAAATGATCAGTGTAAATCCGTTCTCATGGGCAAAGTCGATACCGGCTTTGCTGACCCCGTAACCTTCCCGGTAGCGGTGTGGAATATAAAAATCAAGTGGTTGATGGAATTGGCGGAGAAAACGGTACATACTCGCCACGGCGGTGGTGCCATCCACATCATAATCCCCGAAGACCAGTATTTTTTCTGCAGTGGCCACAGCGGTCTGAATACGATCCACGGCTTTTTCCATATCCTTCATCAGCCAGGGGGAATGCAGGTCTGACAGTTGCGGCCGGAAAAAAGCTTTTGCTTCCTCAAAGCGTTCAATACCCCGTTGTACCAGGATGCTGCACAAAACAGGGTGTATCGTTAAGGCCTTTTGCAGCAGGGCTGTTTTTGCCGCATTTTCGGCTGGTAATTTCCATCTTTTTTCTAAGGCCATGGGGCAAAAAAATATTAAGCGCAGTGATTAGTATTTCCGGTCAGTCACGAACAGGACCATATCTTCCAGTCCTTTGCGGTAGGGACTATCGGGAAAACTGTGCAGGATATCAAGGGCCTCTTTTTTAAAGTCATTCATTTTTTCAGTGGCATAGCGGATACCGCCTGCTGCGGTTACCTGGTCGATCACCCATTTCACTTTTGCTTTGTCCTGGTTATTGTTCTTAACAATATAGATGATCTTTCTCCGGGTTTCCTTATCTGTATTATTCAGGGTATAGATCAGCGGTAGTGTCAGCTTTTTTTCCTTGATATCATTGCCGGTGGGTTTGCCCACATCCTCACTCGCGTAGTCGAAAAGGTCGTCTTTTATCTGGAAAGCCATACCGGTTTTTTCCCCGAAAAGGCGCATTTTTTCGGTTATACCTGCGTCCTGACTGGATGACCAGGCGCCTGCGGCACAGGCCGAAGCCAGTAAAGAAGCCGTTTTATTCCGTATAATCTCGTAATAAATATCTTCTTTCAGGTTCAGGCTCCGTGCTTTTTCCAGTTGAAGGAGCTCACCTTCACTCATTTTGCGCACGGCATCGGACAGAATATGCAGGATCTGGTAGTCGTTATTGTCGAGCGAAAGCAAGAGGCCCTTGGCCAGCAGGTAATCCCCGATCAGCACATTGGCCTTGGCTTTCCAAAGGGCATAAGGGGAGAAAAAACCCCGTCTTTCCATGGAATCATCCACCACGTCATCATGCACAAGTGTCGCAGTATGAAGGATTTCCACCAAAGAAGCGGCCCGGTAGGCCGGATCAGAAATGGGGCCACATAGTTTGGCGGACAAGAGCACAAACATCGGCCGGAGCTGTTTTCCCTTGCGTTTTACCACATACCGCATAATCCGGTCCAGGAGGGGCGCATTACTGCGTACGGCCTCTTTGAATCGTTGCTCAAAAATGCTTAATTCGTCCTGGATGAGATCGGTGGGTAGTTGCATGCCAAAAAAAGGCAATTTACGGGCAAAAAAATAATTGTTTGCGAATGCATCAAAAAAGGGTCAGAAATTGACTAAGTTATTGAAAAATAAAGGGCAAAAGGGTAAATAAATGAGTTAAAAATTTGGTATTTAATGCTCATTTAATATTTTTGCGTATTATTTAGGACATTGTTCACAAATCTTAATCCTTAGTTATGGCAAGCAAAAAGTACTTATTTCTGGCAGTCAGTTTCTGTCTGCTGGCGTCTTATGGTTTTTCACAAAGGGTGGGAACCAGTTATGACGTTAAAGATTCTTCCCTTGTACCCGGGAAAAGGATGCCGCAGCATACCGAATTCCTGAATGGTCAGTATAATTTCCCTTCAAAACCCCGCAATCAGTGGGAGATTGGTGTGAAAGGTGGTTTATTCCAGGTGAGCGGTGATATCCCCGCACAGTTTGTATCTCCGGGTTTCGGAGCACATGTAAGAAAAGCATTTGGATATATTTTCTCGCTGCGCCTTGAGTATCTGTATGGTATCGGTAAAGGCTACAGTTTCAGGGAAGCTGAGAACTATGCTAAAAACCCGGCCTGGGGAGCAAACATTGCTGATCCCAACCAACGTTATTCTGCTCCCAAAGCAATAACTGCCGTTGGTGGAAACCGTCAGATTGTTTCATCTACTACAGGTCTGGCCAACACTCCGTTTGAGCATGTTTTCTACAACTACAAAACAAAAGTGCAGGACCTGAGTCTGCAAGCTGTTTTCACGTTGAACAATGTGCGTTTCCACAAATCCAAAACCGGGTTCAACATCTATGGTTTTGCCGGTGTGGGCGGATCTGTTTATGACACGAAAGTGAATGCACTGGATGAAGACAACAACAACCAGAATTACAATTTTGGTTCTATCGCACAGTCTTCTTACAAGAACCGTCGCGATTTCATCAAGGACATGAAGAAAAACATCCTGGATGGCAGCTTCGAAACAGATGCTGAAAATCAGGGTGAGCGTCGTCCGAAATTATTCGGCAACACTTTCAAACCTTCCGGAACTGTAGGTATGGGAATTGCTTTCAAACTGAGCAATCGCGTAAACCTGGCCCTGGAAGATCGTTGGACCATTGTGAAAGATGATCTGCTGGATGGACAGCGTTGGCAGGAACAAGCATGGGGTGATGCGACACTGACCCGTGATTTTGATTCTTACAACTACATGACTGTAGGTTTGAATATCAATCTGGGTGCTAAATCTGTTGAGCCACTGTGGTGGCTGAATCCCCTGGATTATGCTTACAGCGAAATCCGCAATCCCCGCCTGATGCGTCTGCCCAAGCCTGTATTACCTGATGTGGATCAGGATGGCGTAACTGACCAGTTTGACCGCGAGCAAACTCCTGCAGGTTGCCCGGTTGATTCTCATGGTGTGAGCCTGGATACAGATGGTGATGGTGTTCCTGATTGTAAGGATAAAGAACTGATCACGCCTACTTATTGCCAGCCGGTTGATGCCGATGGAGTTGGTAAATGCCCGGTTGCTTGTCCTGATCCTGACAAATGTCCTGATCTGTTCAAAGAGAAACCAATGGATTGTGCTGCATTAATGGGTGCCTTACCCAGCGTTTCTTTCAAAGCCGGTTCTAACAAACTGACTGATGATGCAAAAGCTGTACTGGCAACTGTTGCTTCCAAACTGCGTAACAACCCCGGTTGTAAAGTAGTTGTGGTAGGTTACTGCTCTTCTAACAAGAAAGAACAGCAGCTGAGCTGGGATCACGTAAATGCAGTGATCAACTATTTTGTGGATAAAGAAGGTGTTAGCCAGGACCGCTTTATCTTCAACTACGGCCAGGAAGGCGGCGACTGTAATACAGTTGACCTGCGTGCTGCTGCTGAAGGCGAAGATGGACCGAACAGGGTTGAACCTCCTCACCCCGCTCTCCGTAAGAACTAATTGATCCTACTTTTTGCTTATATATACCCTCCCGGATTTTTCCGGGAGGGTTCTTTTTGGGGCCTGGTAGCTAATCGGCTCAGTTACAGCTTTATATTAACCTTAACGTGCCGGTTTTGGCCAGCCATCTTTTTTACGTAAGTTTTGCCGTTAAACGTTAACTTTGCACTCCTTTATGATATACTCCGAAAACCGTGTCAGCAGCCGTAAAGGGCTATTTTCCATCATGGTAGCCGCGATGGCTGCATTGCTGCTACTCACCAGTTGTGGTAAAAGTATGACCAAGCTGCTGAAGAATCCGGATCCCGCTTACAAGCTCCGGATGGCTGAACAGTTCTTTGTAAAAAAGCAATATGTAAAAGCCCAGCAGGTGTATGAGGATATCATGCCTTATTATAAAACAACGCCGGAATTCCAGGATATCTATTATAAGTACGCCTATTGTGCTTATAACCTCGAAGACTATATGAATGCGGAGAACCTGTTTAAGAGTTTTCTTGAGATATTCCCGAACAGCCCCATGGCAGAAGAAATGGATTATATGCGGGCCTATTCGTTTTATAAGCAATCGCCAAAAGCCGAACTGGACCAGACCAATACGATAAGAGCCATGGGGATGCTGCAGACCTTTATCAATACACACCCGGGGTCAGCACGGAATAAAGAGGCCAATGAAATCATTGACCTTTGCCGGGCAAAACTCGAAATAAAGGATTTTAAAAGCGCCCAGTTATACTATGATCTCGGACAGTTCAGGGCCGCCGGTGTGGCCTTCAGCGCCTTGCTGAATGATTACCCGGAGTCAATGAAAGGCGATGAGTATAAACTGATGATCATTAAGTCGTATTATAAGTACGCCGAAATGAGTGTGGAGGAAAAGAAAACAGAGCGTTTTGAGCAGGTGATCAGCCAGTGTTATGAGTTTACAGACAGATTTCCCGATAGTAAACTGAAGCAGGAAGCCGATAATTACTTAAATTTATCACAGTCAAATATTAAAAATCTGAATAATGAGCAAATTAAGACGCCAGCTTAGCGCAGGTATCACCAACAATGTGGAGACCCGCAACCTTGATGACATCAAAGCCAAGACCGGCAATCTCTATGAATCTATTGCCATTATTGGTAAAAGGTCCAGCCAGATCAATATCTCGCTGAAAGAAGAATTGCACAACAAACTCGAAGAGTTTGCCAGCCATACCGACAGCCTGGAAGAGATCCACGAAAACAAAGAACAGATCGAGATCTCCCGTGCGTATGAAAGAATGCCGAATCCGGCCCTGCTGGCAACCCAGGAATTCATGGAAGACAAAGTGTATTTCCGTAAAGGGGAAGATGAGCTGTTCAGCTGATCCGATAAAAAGAATAGAAAAGAGGCCGTCTCCCATGAGATGGCCCTTTTTTTTGGACAACGGCCATCTGCTTTGCGTATGATTTTATGCAAACAGATAATTTCTTACACTATGTGTATCCTATGTCTCTATGTTACTATGTGATAAAACAGCGGCGAAGCCGCCTTTTTAACCGCCCGCCTTTTTATTTAACAGCTATTTACCGCCCCTGTTATGTCCTTTTCTCAGGAAATGGTATTTTTGATCAGCTATGCTGAAAGGAAAGAAAATCATGTTGGGTATTACAGGCAGTATCGCCGCCTATAAAGCGGTGCTGCTGGTACGTGAACTGGTCAAAGCCGGTGCGGAAGTGCGGGTGATCATGACCCCTTCAGCAGCAGATTTTGTAACCCCGTTGACCCTCTCCACACTTAGCCGGAACCCCGTTCTTACTGAATTATTTGATGAACAAAGCTGGTCCAATCATGTGATGCTGGGCCGTTGGGCCGATGTTTTCCTGATTGCCCCATTAAGTTGTAATACACTGTCAAAAATGGCCAATGGCAACTGTGATAACCTGCTCATGGCCGTCTATCTTTCTGCTACCTGTCCGGTGGTGGTTGCGCCTGCCATGGACGAAGATATGTGGCAGCATCCCTCTACCTGCGCCAATATAAAGCGGCTGAAAGAATTTGGAAACCGGATCATTCCGGTCGGAAACGGTGCACTGGCCAGCGGGCTTTCCGGGGAAGGCCGGATGGCAGAACCGGCTGAGATTATCAGCTACCTGGAAGAGCAGGTTTTTTCTAATGGCGCTTTATATGGTAAAAAAGTACTGGTTACCGCAGGCCCCACATACGAACCCATTGATCCGGTTCGTTTTATCGGAAATCATTCCTCCGGGAAAATGGGCATTGCCCTTGCCCGTGAAATGCAGGCCCGGGGCGCTGATGTAACCCTGGTGCTGGGACCGGTAACCGGAGAATCAACTTTGCCGGGTATCCGGGTTATTTCCGTCGTTACAGCTGCCCAGATGTATGAAGCCTGTATGAATGAATTTCCGGAATCATCGATCGCGGTGATGGCAGCGGCAGTGGCCGATTATACACCGGCGCAGACAGCAGCGGAGAAGATCAAGAAAACCGGTGAAACACTTCCCCTGGAGTTGAAGAAAACGAGGGATATATTGAAAAGCCTCGGGGAGATAAAAAGAACAGACCAGGTATTGGTGGGCTTTGCCCTCGAAACAAATGATGAAAAGAAACATGCGTTGGCTAAACTGGAAAATAAGAACGCGGATATGATTGTACTGAATTCACTGAATGATGCAGGCGCCGGTTTTGGAAAAGATACCAATAAAGTAACCTTGTTTACCCGTGACGGTAAGGAATTTCCTTTCGGCACCAAACCCAAGCAGGCCGTGGCTGCTGATATTACTGACACTATAATCCAATTGTACTATGCATAAGCGTTTTCTGATTGCCTTTTTCCTTTTTTTTCTGGCGGGCTCCATTACTGCCCAGGAGATTCAGGCAAGGCTGACGGTGATTGCCAGTAAAGTAAGCACGCAGATCGACCGGAAAATTTTCAATACCCTGCAGACGGGACTCACCAATTTTCTGAATGCCCGTAAGTGGACCAATGATGTATTTCAGCCCTCCGAAAAAATTCAATGCAGTTTCCTGATCACCATCGAAAAGGACCTGGGCAATAATGTCTTTGAGGGAAAGATGACCGTACAGGCGGCCCGCCCGGCTTATAATACCACGTATGATTGTCCCTTACTGAATTTTCAGGATGATAATTTCATCTTCAAATACCAGGAATTTCAACCCATTGAATTCAATGAGAACCGGGTACAGGGGAATGACCCCCTGGTCGGCAACCTGACTGCTGTCCTGGCTTATTATGTCAACATTATCCTGGGATTTGATTATGATTCGTATTCACTGCGTGGCGGTGATGTCTACTTTCAAAAAGCCTGGAATATTGTCAATAATGCCCCGGAGGGTCGTGAGATCACCGGCTGGAAATCCTTTGAAAGTCTGCGTAACCGGTACTGGCTGGCCGAAAATATGAATAACAGCCGCTTTGCCCTGATGCATGATGTGTTGTATTCTTATTACCGCTCGGGTATTGATGTGTTTTTTGAAAATGAGGAAGCCGGTCGCAGCGGGATTATCAACGCGCTCAATTTTCTGAATACCCTGAATACCGAAAATCCAAACTCCATGGTCATGCAGCTTTTTTTCCAGGGAAGAGCGAATGAACTCGTGAAAATTTTCAGCAAGGCCGGGGGTGAACAGAAAAGCCGTGCGAAAGAACTCCTCACCCGGCTGGATGTAACCAATGCAAACCAGTATAAAACCTTGTAATGAAAAAGGCACTGCTACTGTTGGGCTTCGTTATCCTTGTTTTTTCCTGTAACAACAAATCGGAAACGCCTGAAAAACTGTTGTCGCGAGACAAAATGGAGGATATTCTCTGGGACCTGATGCGGGCGGATCTTTTTATTAATAATTATATGCTGGTCAAAGACACCGGGCTTGATAAAAAGAAACAAGGGATTGAATTATACAGCCAGATTTTAAAATTGCATAAGGTCAGCCAGGATCAATTCAGGGAGAGTTTTCTTTACTACCGCTCTCAGCCCGATGAACTGAAAGTGCTCATGGATTCCCTGAGTCATCATAGTGACAGTTCGCAGTTAAAGCAAGCCGCCAAAGTCCCAAAGGCCGATAGTATGGCTGAACAGGTGATAGCCCCTGAAAAGAAAGATACCCAACGCAGGACCGGGATACCCCGAAGCAAGGCGGAATGAACGTTCGGTTGAATTTCCGGGCAAGTCCTTATTTTTACTACCTAATCACGATTACATGAATAAAGTTGTCAGCGGGGCTGAGGAAGCCATCCGGGATATTGCTGATGGGAACACCCTGATGCTGGGTGGATTTGGCTTATGCGGTATACCGGAGAATTGTATTGATGCCCTGGTAAAAAAAGGGGTCAGCGGCCTCACCTGTATTTCCAATAATGCCGGGGTGGATGATTTTGGGATCGGATTGATGCTGAAGCAAAAGCAGGTAAAGAAAATGATCGCCTCTTATGTGGGGGAGAATGCAGAATTTGAGCGGCAATTGCTGAGCGGGGAACTGGAAGTGGAACTGATACCCCAGGGTACATTGGCCACCCGATGCCTGGCAGCAGGCTATGGTATGCCGGCAGTATTTACGCCGGCAGGAGTAGGTACCGAAGTCGCGGATGGAAAAGAAAGCCGCGTTTTTAATGGCAAGGAATACTTAATGGAAATGGCCTTTGACGCTGATTTTGCCATCGTAAAAGCCTGGAAAGGGGATACACAGGGTAACCTCGTTTATAAGGAAACAGCCCGCAATTTCAATCCCCTGATGGCGATGGCAGGACGTGTTACCATTGCGGAAGTGGAGGAACTCGTACCGGCCGGTGAACTGGATCCGGATCATATTCATACTCCCGGTATTTATGTACACCGTATTTTCCAGGGCCGTGCGTATGAAAAGCGGATAGAACAACGGACGGTGCGGACAAGGGAGTAACAGTAACGGGCTTATTTCATTCAACAAACAAAGGGTATGGCATTAAATAAAGAACAGATTGCAAAACGGATCGCCCGTGAACTGAAGGATGGTTATTATGTCAACCTGGGTATCGGTATCCCGACCCTGGTAGCCAACTATATTCCGGCCGGAATGGATGTGGTATTGCAAAGTGAAAACGGATTATTGGGGATGGGGCCCTTCCCGTTTGAAGGGGAGGAGGACCCGGACCTGATCAATGCGGGTAAGCAAACCATTACCACGGTACCCGGTTCGGTCTTCTTTGACTCGGCGATGAGTTTCGGTATGATCCGGGCAGGTAAAGTTGACCTGACCGTATTGGGGGCCATGGAAGTCAGTGAGCGGGGGGATATTGCCAATTGGAAAATTCCGGGGAAGATGGTAAAAGGGATGGGAGGAGCGATGGATCTGGTGGCCAGTGCGCGGAATATCATTGTGGCCATGATGCATACCAATCCAAAAGGGGAGTCCAAATTATTACCGGCCTGCAGCCTGCCGCTGACCGGGGTAGGGTGTGTCAAAAAAATAGTATCGGACCTGGCGGTGCTGGATATTACCCCGCAGGGATTTCAATTGCTGGAACGGGCACCGGGAGTATCGGTGGAAGAAATAATAGCTAAAACTGCAGGTAAATTGATAGTGGAGGGGGAGATTCCTGAAATCGTTTTTTAAGCCATTCTGCGCTTATTCTATCAGGTTGTTTTTTACCGCAAAGAAGACCAGGCCGGCGGTATTTTTGCTCCCGAATCGCTCCATAAGCCGGTCCTTGATGGCTTCTACCGTACGGGGACTGATCTCCATCTTCTGGGCGATCTCGGCAGCCGTAAACTCCATACAAATAAACCGGAGCACATCTTTTTCTTTATCGCTGAGGGTGATCTCACTGTTGAGGGAGGGCACCACTTTCTGCCGGGAATGGGATTTCTTCAGCAGGATGCGGTTGACGAAATTATTCAGGTAATAGCCTTTTTCATGGACTTCCATGATGGCCCGGCGTATTTCCTGCGGTTCGGCGCTTTTCAGGAGGTAGCCATTGGCCCCGTTTTCCATGAGGTGATAGACGAAGCGCTCATCTTCATACATACTCAGGATCAGTACTTTTATCTGGGGGTATTGTTTGCTGACCGCCTTGGTGGCTTCAATTCCGTCTTTTCCCGGCATACGCAGGTCCATCAGGATCACATCCGGTTCAGAAGCGGGCAGTCCGTTGAGCAGGTCTTCCCCGTTCTCAGCCTCCTGTACAAATTTTATATTGGAATATGGGCGCAGGGAGAGTATGACTCCTTTCCGGAAGATCTTATGATCGTCAGCTATCGCTACCTTGATGGTTCCCATATATCAGATAATGCGTAAAAATAACAAATAGTTCCCTATAAACCATAGGACTGTACTTATTCGTAGGGTTCATCTTTGGGGAGTTCGATGGTGACTTTGTAATAGGTCTGCGAAATATCCTTTTCGAAATTGATATTCCCGTCCACTACCCGTAAACGGCTGGTGATATTCTTTAGTCCCAGGCCTACATTACTCTTGTTGAGTTTTTCAAAATCGGCCTGTACCAGACCGCGGCCATCATGGTGAATGCGCAGGTAGAACTTGCCGGCATGTACATTCTGGGTCAGGTGGATAAAGCTGGAATTACTGTGTTTGAGAATATTATTGATCAGTTCCTGCACCACGCGGAAGATAATCAGTTCTTTCTCTTCTTTCAGCCGGTCTTTGTATTCGTGGAAACGGCTGCTGGCATTGATGGTGCCGGAGCCGCTGATCTTCTGGAAGAGGTCATTGATGGCCGATTCGAGACCAAAGTTCTTGAGGGTGGGGGGCATCAGGCTATGGCTGATATTCCGGACCAGCTGGATGGTATCATCAATGATCTGGCGGGCCTGGAAGATGGACTGGAGCTGGGTGGCTTTGTCCTGGTTCACGAGGTTCTCATTCAGGTAAAGGCGGGCGGTGGCGAGCAGGGGACCGGCATCATCATGCAGATCGGCGGCCAGCCGTTGCCGTTCTTCTTCCTGCAGTTTGATGGAGGCATTCAGGAGAAGGCGTTGCTGCGCTTTCTCCATATCCTGTATCTTCTCATTAAAGCGCTTGACCCTTTTCTGGTGCAGGATGATGAATATGATAAGGCCCACCGTAAGCACCAACATCCCCAGGGTGCCCAGTAAGAGCACGAAGGAATAACCGGAACTGGAAGTGGTTTGCAATAAGAACATAATGGTGGGTTAGTGGTGGTTGGGGTTAAACCATGTCCAAATATGGGACTTTAGTTTGGTTTAAAGTGGTTGTTTGTTTTATTTTCTTAGAGTATATGAAAAGGGAAGTGGCAAAGAAAATCGTTTTAATTGTATCTATTAGGTAATTAATAAACCAATACTTGTCAAGATCTTTTCGAGGTAATGATTCTGCTAGAATGTTAATGAAGAAGGTTCCGGATAAGAAAATTAACAACCCGGTAGATATCCAAAAGAAATGATGGTTATAAATAAATCCAGCCTCCGGTTTAACAAGGCTTTCTAAAAAGAACAATATAATGTATAACAAGATTAAAATTGATTCAACACCGATTGGAATAGAATCGAGTCTAGTGCTAACTATAAAAAAGTAATGAATTATTTGAATACAATAGAAAATGCAGGAAAAAAATATAACTAATCTTTTCTTTTTTGGAGACGAAAAGTTTATATAAAATAAAAATGCAAAAAAGGTGTATTCGAAGAATGTATATGTAGTATTATATAGCTTATTTAAATGGACTGGAATAAAATCAAATGTAAAAAGTAGAAGAAAAAATGTTAAGCCATATGCAGCAAGAACGTATCCATCTTTCTTTTTTACATTTAATATAAAGAAGAGTATAGGAAGGGACAGATAAACAAAAGTGTCAATATGTAAAAAAAGCTTTTCTGTCATATGGATTTCTCCAAATGTAGAAAAACTTTTTTTGAGTTAAAAATCTTTAACTAACTAACTGATTAATCTTCAGTCCAAACTGTAATTGCTGTCTGGTCAGCACCAAGAATAATGCGATTAACTCTTTTCATAACAGTAACATTTTAAGCCTTTTCCTCTAATAAATTGACAATGCGAATATTGTAATACCTGCGTTCCGGTACAATCCTTAAGGAAATGGACAAATACCCTTAAAATCACTTGAAAGCCGCTACAGACAAGGCTTTTGGCCGATTTGAAACGTATCTTTTCGCTTAAAAATATGGTAGTATTACCAGATAAAATTAGTAAAAATACGGTTGTAAAAATCGTAAGTTTACCGGGGATTTTTCCTGTTATCAACAGCTGTGGATAAACTGGGGGCTAAAAAGGGGGCCTAAGTGGGTCTCAGAAATGGACTAGGCCGGGAGAAAATCAGAAAAGGAAAAAGGAGTTGATTGACATTGGACTTCGCATGGGCTTCAAAGGATTTGGAAATTTCATTCAGGACGGTCTCAAGGGACATTGGACGAAAAATAGGGGCTCCATCTTCTGTCAATCAACTGCTCAAAAGTATATCCACATCCGGATGTGTACAAGAGGAAATCCCCGGCTTTTGAAAATTTCGGGATTTACGGAACCGCTCGTAAGCTTTCAACCGTGAGAGGGGTTTATACGATGTGTAAAATGAAAATATACGTATTAACC
>CAZLRY010000006.1:0-2231 GCA_964561675.1 uncultured Chitinophaga sp. | reverse complement strand
TTCAACCGTGAGAGGGGTTTATACGATGTGTAAAATGAAAATATACGTATTAACCAATAGCCGCTGTTGTTTTAGGTCATTTCCCGGCCCAATAACCGTTTTTTGGACATTTTCAGAAGGTCACCACCCCCTGTCGTAGGGCCACCAGGGCCAGACCTACCCGGCTCTTCACATCCAGTTTGACAAAAAGCTGATCCCGCAATGTATCCACGGCCCTGGGGTTCAGTCCCATCCGCTGGGCAATTTCCTTATACGTAAGGTCACTGCAGGCCAGTTTAAGAAACTGAATCTCCTGGTCGTTCAGCACCGAACGCTGGATCAGGCTGTTGCCGTCGGAATGCTGGCGAAACAGGTTGACCAGTTTGCCGGTGGTATGATTGGAATAGTAGTACCCGTTCTGGACCACGGACTGGATGGCAAATTTCAGTTCGGAGGGATGGATATCTTTTTTCAGAAAGCCCTTGACCCCCGCCTGGAGCAGCCGGATCAGGGAGAGTTCGGAATCATACATGGTCAGCATCAGCACATGGATATCCGGATAATGCTGCTGCAGCCAGCCGGCTGCCTCAAAACCATCCATCTCCGGCATATTCAGGTCAAGGATTACTACCTGGGGCGAAACGCCTTTCCGGATGGCTTCTGTCAATTCTTTACCGGTGCCGGCCTGTAGGATCACCTGGCAGTCTTCAAAACTGTCGATCAGGGAAGCCAGGGCATTGCGCAACAATACATGGTCATCGGCCATGGCGATTTTTATCTTGTTTGTGTCTTTCATGTTTATTCGATGGGTATAGTAAATAGTAGGGTGGTGCCGGTTTCGGCCGAACTGAAGACCTGCATTTCTCCTTTAAGAATACTGGCCCGGGTCTCCATATTTTTCAGTCCAGCATTCCCCCCGCTTTTATTACGACTCGGGTCAAAGCCCCGGCCATTATCGGTGACCAGGATCTGTAACTGTTCCGGGCAATAGTCCAGTTGTAACTGAACGGCAGAAGCGTTGGCATGCTTGATCACATTGTTAAAAGCTTCCTGGATGATCCGGAAAATGATGAGTTCCTTATTGCTGTCCATGAAGACGGGGCTTCCTTTTACTTCATAGCGGAGCTCAAACTGATCGGCCTGCCGGATTCGTTGGGTTTCTTCCTCCAGGGCCTGCAACAATCCCTGCTGGATAATGATATCTGAATTCAGGCTTTTGGAGATATCACTTAACTGGGCAATGGAAGCGCTAAGTAACTGGATAGAAGACTCAAGTTTGGTAGATGATTTTTCTATTTCACTCCACTCAAAAGTATTCAACTGAAGTTTTGCTAAAGTTAGCGAGAGCCCAATATTGTCATGGATTTCTCTTGAAATATTCTGAAAGGTTTGTTCTTGTATTTCAAGTTGTGTAGTAATTAAGCTTTTTTCATATTGATCTTGTGCTTTTTTGAAGCTTTCATGAAATATCATTTGCCGATTTCTATAATTAAATATCAGTAGTAGTATTGATCCCGAAAGTAGGAGTATAAGGAATGTTGTGCCAATAAGAAACTCAGGCATAGTATAGGTGTTTTTTTGTTTTTATTGAATAGCTAATTGTTAGAAATACAATTAATATAACTAGATAATGAATGAAAAAAAATGCCATATACAAATCATGGTGTGTTAATTTTATTTTTTCTGCAATAATTAGGAACGGAAGTGATACTGAGATATACACAAAAAACGAGCTAATAACTATTAGTACATGTTTACAAATTGGCGCATCTTTTATGTTGTTTTTTACAATAGAGTAGAAAAATATTAAGCAAGTTGAAAATAAAATTAAATACTCAAATATATTTATTAAGACAGATAACGTTATTATCGTTTTATTAGATGGTTGAATTGTTAAGGAGAATAAAATGAAAATGAATACTAGTGACAAGAATAGAAAGGGGGTTTTTTTTAATACTCTATTCCTTTTTTTTAATGGCTGATGCTTTTGGAAAAAAACAATAAAAAAATTTAATTCGAAAAAACAAAAAATGCTATTGTAGGATTCGAAAATTATTCGTTTTGCCAGACTTTGGTTGGGTAGAATGAAATTTAAGGTTTTAAAATCAATAAAAGCAAATAATATAAGACTGGCAATTAAATAATAAAGCAGGGGTTTTATTACTTGTTTGTTTTCTTTGGAATTGAGTATTTCTAATATCGAAATCGCGAGAGTAATAATTATGAATATGTTAATCATCAAGACTGGTGTA
>CAZLRY010000005.1:26335-29538 GCA_964561675.1 uncultured Chitinophaga sp. | reverse complement strand
AGCAGTTTTTTCATGTTTTTCTATTTGTCCCAAAGCTACATTCTTGCGTGTTAACCAGTTTGAAACAAAGGTTAATAAAGGTTAATACGCCAGATCGTATCAGGTTACATCCTGAAAATTCGTTTATTTCCCCCACGGCTATTTATTTCATCCGCTAATTTTTCCTTTTCTTTCAAAAATTGCTTCTGGGTAAATTTCTTCTTTCCGGCAGGTGCTTTTATCTCAGACAGGTCTGCAAGCGGATCAATCGAAACTGCTGAAAAAAGCTGTTCGCCTTCATTTATATTCAGTTCAAGGATCAATCCCGGTAATTGACCCTGAAACTCCGAAGGTCCGGCGGATACCGGAATTTCAGTAGTGAACCACGCGATAATCTTAGACGTATCGTCCACTTCCTTTTTACCAAAGGTTCCTCCTTCAACGGTAGTAATGTATTCCTTTTTTATCCGGATCGATTCAGCTTTGACACAAACATGATCAAGGACCTTTTTTGTTTCACCGGTCAGTTTCCAGGTTAATTTGGAGAGACTGTCCTCTATCAGGAATTGTTTATCATATAACATTCTTTTTTCCGTTTTCATCCAGGTATCGAAGTTGCAGTATAACAGATCCTCGCTACCAGCCACCACAATTTTCATCGTATTTCCCTCTGATCCAAAATCAGGGAGTGTTTCCTCCGTCTCCGGCTTTTGTTTCCAGGTGGACTGATTATTAGCGAATAATAACTCATACTTCACGGTACGGCTGGCAGGCAGGAGCTGTTCAAGCCCTGTGGATTGGCCACCGAAACTGAATTGTAACCGTATGGTCAGGTTATATACCACTTTTCCCTGGTTTTGCTGCGCAGCCGCGGAGCCTAAAAAAAGAATCAGTAAAAGTGGGGCTAGAAATATTTTTTTCATGGTTTTAGTGTTTCCCAAATCTAGATTACAGCAGGTTAATCCATCTTGTAATAAGGTTAATAAAGGTTAAGGATCGATTACATGCCCCCGGTATTAGCTATTTTTGATGTGCAATGAAAAGTCGCCGCATACCTGGCCCTCTCCTGATGCTGATTTCCATAATGGGAATCGCGGCCTTTCTTTTTTACTGGCTTACGGAAAACTATAAACGGGAAGAAAAAACCCTGCGACTGAAAACAGACATGGTCTTCCGCGAAGAAATGATGAAATTGCAGGTCGCCCGTTTAAAACTGGGTAAATCCGGTACGGATTCAACGGATAAGGGACGGGTTCGTGTAATTATGGGTGACCGCAACAGGGGACCTCACAGACCCGAAGAGATGGAGGAAGAAGTGGTTTCTTCCATCAATATTATCCGGGATAAACTGGCGGATTCAATGGTGACATTTTCCCCGACAGGAAAAAAGCCGGTCATGATTACCATGCAGACTTCAACGTCTTTCGATACGGGCAATGATTCCATGAATATTGAAATGAACGTTCCGCCTGTCTATGCTCCCGGCAATCCGATATTTAGCTTTCTCTACGGCGTGGATTCCCTGCAGGATAGTATCCGGGTAACTGAAATTGATTCGGTGATTCGTTTCGCCCTTCAAAAGGAAAAAATTGGAATTCCGTTTACCATTATCAAGTCAGCCAAATCCGTATCAAGGGGAAACCGAAATTTCGGTAGTGTTACGATCGGGCTCAAAAATCCACAGACCTATTCGCTGGCCATTGGTAACAGCTGGCCCTTCCTGGTGAAGCGCATTGCCATGCCGGTTATTTTTTCCCTGTTACTGCTGGGCATCACGATCGCCGCTTTCCTTGTCTTGTATAAAAATCTCCGGAAGCAACGCAAGCTGGCCGAACTCAAAAATGAATTTATCAGCAATATTACCCATGAATTAAAAACCCCGATTGCCACGGTAGGCGTGGCCATTGAAGCGCTGAAAAATTTCAACGCCATTGATAATCCGGAGCGCACCCGGGAATACCTCGATATTTCTCAGAATGAATTGCACCGCCTCAGTTTGATGGTGGATAAGGTACTTAAGCTGTCAATGTTTGAGAATCATGGGATTGAATTGAAGAATGAAACATTAAACCTTCGGGGTATTGTTACTGAAGTTCTGGAATCACTCAAGCTGCAAATAGAAAAATACAAGGCATCGGTTTCCCTTAAATACGAATGGGATACAGAACTTGTGGGCGACCGGCTTCACCTGCTTAGTGTGGTGTTTAATCTGCTGGATAATGCACTTAAATACCGGAGTACAGAGCGGGAACCTACAATCGATGTGCAGATTAACGGAGGAACAGAATCGGTACAACTCATCATAAAGGATAACGGAATCGGTATTTCCCCGGAATACCAGCAAAGGATATTTGAGAAATTCTTCCGGGTACCACACGGTGATACCCATAATGCCAAGGGCTATGGACTGGGGTTGAGCTATGTGGCACAGGTGATCAAAAAACACGACGGAACCATAACGGTACAATCTGTACCCGGTGAGGGCACTGCATTTACCATAACCTTGCCAAAGAAAGTAGTATGAGCAAGACGAAAGTATTATATGTGGAGGATGAACTGTTTCTCGGGAAGATCGTCCGGGAGAGTCTCGAAAGCCGCGGCTTTGATGTGTTGATGGAAGAGGATGGCGCCAAAGTACTGGCGCGGTTTAAAAAGGATAAACCCGATATCTGTGTGCTGGATGTGATGCTACCCAATAAGGATGGCTTTACCATTGCCGATGAGATACGCGAACTGGACGAGGAAGTACCGATCATTTTCCTCACGGCCAAAACGCAGACTGAAGATGTAGTGAAAGGATTTACCCTTGGCGGAAATGATTATATCCGCAAGCCCTTCAGTATGGAAGAACTGATTGTACGGATGCAGCACTTACTGCGACAAAAAACAGAGGGGCCGCAGAAGATCCAGGGCAATACGGTAACGATGGGAAAATTCAGTTTCCAGCTCAACCGGCAGCTGCTCGTAATTGGTACCGAGGAAAAGAAACTCTCCTTCCGCGAAAGCGAATTATTGAAATTATTATACGAGAACCGCGATAAAATCATTGACCGCCGCGACATCCTTAATCTTCTTTGGGGCAATGATTCCTTCTTCAACAGCCGCAACCTGGATGTCTATATCACTAAACTGCGGGGCTTTCTGAAACCGGATCCTTCTTTAGAAATTATTACGATAAAAGGGGTGGGGTATCGGTTTGTTGTAGGATAATAAAGAACCAAGAA
>CAZLRY010000005.1:22390-26235 GCA_964561675.1 uncultured Chitinophaga sp. | reverse complement strand
ATCAAATGACAAATTTCAAAAAAGCATCAAAAGGAAATAATCAAAGCCTTCTGTGAAAGTTCTCAGGAGGATTGGTGCTTTTTTGGAGTTTCTCTTTTGGTCCTTCTTTGATCCTTGAATTTTGGTTCTTCTTTGGATCTTGGCGTCTTGGGTTCTTGGTTCTTTCTCTTTACATTATCTTCGGGCTGAATGGCTTTACAAAAAATCATATTGGCCGGGCGGGTTTTCACCGGTGAAAACTGGTTGGAGAATTATGCGGTCCTTATTGGGGACGGGGTGATTCAGGATCTGCTGCCGTTGGCAGATCTGCCGGCCGGGGTGGAAGTGGAGTCCTATCCCGATGCATGGTTGGTGCCGGCCTTTATTGATCTGCAGATTTACGGGGCTTATGGAAAGTTGCTCGCGGTGTATCCGGAGCCGGATGCCCTGGTTAAGCTCAATGAATATTGCCGGTCCGGGGGTGCCCCGCTTTGTATGCCCACCGTGGCGACCAATACCTATGAGGTATTCTTTGCGGCCATTGATGCGTTGCGGGATTACTGGAACCAGGGAGGGGAAGGCGTGCTGGGTTTGCATATTGAAGGTCCTTGGATCAACCCTGTAAAACGTGGGGCACATATAGAAGAACTGATCCATGCTCCATCTGTTGAACAGGTCCGGGAACTACTGGAATATGGAAAAGGGGTGATACGGATCATTACCCTGGCACCTGAAGTGGTCAGTCCTGAAATCATACAACTGATTCGTTCCTACGGTATTGTTATTTCCGCAGGCCATAGCAATGCTACCTATACCCAGGCCAAGGCCGGATTTGCAAGCGGTATCCGGGCGGTAACCCATTTATATAATGCCATGAGTCCTTTACTGCACCGGGAACCAGGATTGGTGGGAGCGAGTATGGATGATGAACAGGTGATGGCGAGTATCATCCCGGATGGGCATCATGTGGATTATGCCGCGATACGGATTGCCAAAGCGGTGATGAAGGAACGCTTATTTGTCATTACGGACGCAGTAACGGATACTGACCAGGGACAATACCCGCATGCACGCATGGGGGATAAATATGAATCCGGCGGTATTCTCAGCGGCTCGGCCCTCACGATGCATGCGGCCATGCTCAACCTGGTCCGTCATGTACAGGTGGATCCGGGTGAAGCGATCCGCATGTGCAGTCTTTACCCAGCCCGGGTAATGGGGATGGACGATCAATATGGAAAAATTCAAAAAGGATATAAAGCGTCCCTGCTGTTGCTGGACGAATCACTTGAGCTAATCAAACTGCTATGATCTTTATGCATTCACTTAGAAAAAACGGGTTTGTTATTTTATGCCTGCTGGCAACCGTTCAACTATCCGCTCAGGGATTCCGCGGCCAGTATTCTCCGGCCATGAAGAATACATATTTCGGGGTCAATATCGGATCCATTAATTATCCATTTTCAACCAAACAATTACAGCCTGGCAATACGGTCGGATCTGTAAAAGTACCACATACTGCTGTCCGGCTGGTGCTGGTGGGTCATGAGTTTAATAAGAACATTTCCGCGCAGATCACTTATATGCGTCCGGTGAAATGGGTCGAATACCGGAATGTCAACAATACCAATCAGACCCTTACGGTTTGGATGAATGTGGCAGGATTAACAGTAGCGGGAAAATTCCCATTGTCCAAAAAAATAACCTTGTTTACTGAGGCGGGCCTGGGTCTGATCATGCGTCGCGGTTTTAATATGAATAACCAGCCTGTGGTGAAAAGTGCCTCGTATGCCACCGGATTATTTGGCACCAACCTCCAATATAAATTGAATCATAAATGGGATCTGCAGATTGGTACCACTTTTTCGCCGGCCAATAATAGTGAATTGCAGCCGGCCACTACTTTTCATTCAGCAGGGTTTCATTATACATTGCGGGAGCTGACCAAAGAACGGGTAGATCTTGTGAAAAAAGCAGGCTATCATTTTCCCAAACAAATCCTGTCGGTGGCTTATGCTTCGAATGTGCTGGGCTATGGTGCCAATAATTTTGTATCCAAAGGGGTGGTGCCCATTTTCTGGGGAGGGGAGGTAAAAGCCCGTCATGGTTTGTTGCTCAATTACCAGCACAATCTGTTTCATAGCCGCAAAGTGTTTTCGCTGGACTGGGGTATACAAGCCGGATTCTGGAAAACAGACCGGGATGGAACAAATTTCTTTACCCTGAGTGCTTACCCGATGATGCGCTTTCATACCATCCGTTCAAAGAAAACGGATTTCTATCTTGAATACTCGGTGGCCGGGCCTTCCTTTATCTCAAAAACGAAAATGGACGGACTCGATACGGGCGAAAAGTTCACTTTTTATGATCAGATGGGGATGGGTGTGTTTACCGGAAAGGATAAAAACCTCAACCTAGGACTCCGGATTGCTCACTTCTCCAACGGAAACCTGTTTCCCAATAATGACGGGGTGATGGTGCCGCTGACCTTCAGTCTCGGGTATTCTTTCTGATAATAATTTTCCCGGAGTTGATTTTATCAGTACCTTTTTACTGCAAATACCATTACCATTTAACAACAACCAACCACATTATGAAAAAGCTGCTTGCTTTCGCAACGGTATGCTCCTGCGTATTCGCTGCGGTTTACATTACCTCTTGTAATAACAGCACCGACACATCTAAAGAAACCGACAAGGTAAAAGATTCCCTGGCCAAAGCCGTTGAAAATGGCCGTTACCTCGCTAATCATGTAGCTGCCTGTATCCATTGTCATAGTAAAAGGGATTTCAATAAATATTCAGGTCCCGTTGTTCCCGGAACCGAAGGCGGCGGTGGTGGATTATTTGACCACACGATACTTGATGCCATTCCGGGGACTATTTATAGCACGAATATCACTCCAGACAATGAGACAGGAATCGGCAGCTGGACGGATGATGAAATCATGAGAGCCATTACGCAGGGGATCAATAAAAAAGGAGATACGTTATTTCCTATTATGCCATATGCCAACTATAACCGGATGGCCAAGGAAGACCTGTTAAATATTATTGCCTATCTCAGAACATTAAAACCGATTAAGAATACGGTACCTGCCCGTCAGCTGATGATTCCGATCAGTATGGCGTATCCGGCACCGGCACTTCAGGCCTCGGTTGATAATAATAAGCGGCCGGAACGTTCTGATGCCGTGAAATGGGGAGAGTACCTGATCACGATTGCGGATTGTGCCACTTGTCATACACCCTTTGTAAAAGGTCAGCCTGATTTTGCCCAATTGTATGGAGGCGGTAATGTATTTAATGTGGCTAATTTTCACGTGGGCTCAGCGAATATCACTCCGGATTCTTCTGGTATAGGTAATTGGGATGAGGATCAGTTCCTGAACAAGTTCACGCTGTATCGTGAAGAAAAAAATTACAATCACAATCCAGGCCTTAAGAATACAACAATGCCCCTGGTGGATTATTCAGGCATGAAAGACAGCGACCTGAAAGCGCTGTATGCTTATTTAAGAACAGTAAAACCGGTAACAAAATATGTTGTAAAATATCCGGGTATAAAAGTGAATACGGTGAAGATGGGGGAGATTAAGGTGAAAAATTAGTCAATTAGCCAATATGCCAATGTGCCAATGAGGGAAGAAGCAAATAGTTTGATAGTCGTTTATAATAGGGAGGTCAATTCCCTGAAATTTAAAAGTGGTAGTTTTAATGTAAATAAATTCCAGGGAAATAGCTTAACTCCCTTAGCAGGCCAATTGGCACATTGGCATATTGGTTAATTGGCACATTATTTAAGGCGTTAATTTAAAGCTTTCTCTTTTATACGTGCCGGGTTGCGCATGATCGCCTTCTTTGAAG
>CAZLRY010000005.1:9238-22290 GCA_964561675.1 uncultured Chitinophaga sp. | reverse complement strand
TTTAAAGCTTTCTCTTTTATACGTGCCGGGTTGCGCATGATCGCCTTCTTTGAAGTCGAGGTTGATGAATTTAATGCCGGGTATTTCCGTGCAGTTATAAACCACTTCGGCTATGTAGATTTCGGGACCGGAAGAGCCCATCTGCTGGGTGAGGAAAGTGGCTTCGGGGATTTTGAGAAAAAGGGTATCGCCGGATAATTTATTATACTCCAGTTTTATGTTGGGATTGTTATTGTTCAGGTAACGGAGGATGACATCTGGTGAAAGAGTATCTACATCCGGGGCCAATACCTGTGCTTTCGTCAGGTTACCGATTGAATCCTGATCAATATTCCACATATTGATTTCCGGGGCAGATAATGCTTCAGCTTCACTATCAGATGAGCCGCATGAATATAGAAAGAAAAGGGCTGCTAATAAGATTGTCGCGTTTTTCATATCAGTAGGTTTATACCTTAAAGGTACAATCCATACTGGCTTATTTACCTAATAGAAACGTTAAAGGGAAATGCAGTCGTTTATTCCAGGCGATTTCACTATGGTTTTCACCGGGGAAATACTTTGTCTGCCAGTTGTTTACCGTAAAACCTTTCTTAATCATCACGGCATCCGCTTTATCCTGCAAGGGCGGGTAAAAGGCGTCCAGGGTCGCATCTCCATAGTCAAAATAGATCTTATGTGTAGCAGGATCAGGCAGGTGAGCTTCCATATAGCTGAAAAAAAGGGCGGGTATCGGATTGTTTTCCATTACAAATATTCCGGGCCAGTGAGTAGACAGGCAGGCGGCCCCGCCAAATATCCCGGGATATTCACATATGGCATAGAGGGAAATAAGTCCGCCCATACTGCTGCCGGCAATAAAAGTATGTTCCCTGTCAGTATACGTAGAGTAAGATGAATCAATAAAGGGTTTCAGTTCTTGCACCAGGAAGCGGAGATAATTATCTGACTGAATGCTGTATTGATGAAACACAGAGGCATTATTACTTCTTACCGCCTTATAGATACTATCCCGTTCAGCCGCACTCAGTAATTCAAATGCTTTTTGCGGGAAATAGTCGGCATGCCTGGAGTCGCCACCATTCCATACTCCCACCAGGATCAGGTCTTTAATCTTATTTTCTTTTCGCAACAAGCTGATTACATCATCGGCATCCCAGCTTAGTTTGTTCCAGGTGGTATTGGCATCGAAAAGCATCTGACCGTCGTGCATATAAAGCACATTGTATTTTTTGGAGGGGGAATATCCTTCGGGCAGCCAGACATCTACATGCCGTGGAGTGACAAATACTGACTTGAAAGATTCATGACGGTACAGGGATCCATCAATTACTTCAGGCAGCTGGGCAGATACAGGGCATATACCAGCCAAGGCGAATACAACAAGCAAGAGTTTATTCATACCATGTGTGCATTTATAAAAAACAGCCAGTTCCTGTAATACCTGATTTATTAGTGCACCGCCGTTACACTCACTTTTTCAATTCCCTTCAGGTGCAGTTCAATGTGCCGGTCATGCGCTTTACTGGAATATTCACTGATGATCTCCAGAATATCATAATCGATATAGGTGCAATCGGTTCCATCAATGTACAGTACACTGTATTCAGGAATTTTATCGAGGGAGTCCCGGAGTTTTACTTTATTGAGAAAAGTGACATTGCTGTTCAGTTTGATCACATAGGTTTCCAGATCGAGGTGCTTCGACCTGGTGATTCTGAATTCATCCCTGAAATTGCTTTGTACGATAAAGTAAATGGAGATCAGCAGCCCGATACTCACACCGATCAGCAGGTCGGTGGAGAGAATCACCACAATAGTAATGATAAAGGGCAGGAATTGTTTCAGTCCGAGGCTCCATAGATTGCGGAAGAGTTTGGGTTTGGCCAGGTTATAACCAGTCATAATCAGGATGGCGGCCAATGAAGCCAGCGGAATCATATTGAGCAGGAAGGGAATCAGCATAACGGCCAGTAAAAGGAACAGGCCGTGTGTAAAGGAAGAAAGTTTGGTGCGGGCACCGGCATCCGCATTGGCGGCCCCACGAACCACGACCGCCGTCATCGGAATGGCACCGAGCAACCCGCAGGCGATATTGCCCACTCCCTGTGCCAGCAATTCGCGGTTAACCGGTGTAATCCTGTTGTGGCGGTCCAGTTTATCTACCGCTTCCACGCATAAAAGGGTTTCCAGGCTGGCCAGTCCGCCGATCAGTAAACCCGCTTTCCAGATCTCCACATTCGAGAATAACTGGCTGAAGTCGGGAAAACGTATTTCGGCAAATACGTTTGGTGGTACCTGTACCGATTGTGTGGTGCGCAGGAAAAAACCGGGCATACCATGTGTAAATAGTAAGTGTAGCAAAATTCCGGTAATGACCACGGCCAGTGGCGCGGGAATGACCCGTAATTTTTTGGCAAATGGTTGTTGCCAGATAATAAGGATAGCCAGCGACACTACGGTTATAATCAACGCACCCCGGGTAATATGTTGATTCAGGTTTTTAAAATTACTGCTGAATTCGGTGGAGGAAAATAACTGGGAGAAGCCGCTGTTCCAGAAATCGGGTTTATCCAGCCCGAGGGCCATCGGGATTTGTTTGGAGATCAGCATGATGCCGATAGCGGCCAACATGCCCTTGATCACGGAAGAAGGAAAATAGTTGGAGATTTTGCCGGCTTTCAATAAGCCCAGTAACAGCTGGAACACACCAGCTACCACTACGGCCAGCAGGAAAACGGAATAGCCGCCAAGAGAAATAATGGAGCCGGCTACAATAGTAGTCAGACCAGCTGCCGGACCCGAAACGCTGAGATGGGACCCGCTGAGTAAGGACACAATAAGACCGCCGATGATGCCTGAAAGTAAGCCCGCATATACCGGTGCGCCGGAGGCATTTGCAATACCAAGACAAAGCGGGAGGGCTACTAAGAATACAGTAAGACCGGCGGGCAGGTCATGTCTTGTCCACATCAGCCGGTAGTACCTGATAGTGCGATTCACAGTAAATAAAGAGTTGAGTGTAGGGTAAAGGTAAAAAATTACCGGGGGATAAAAGATACTTATACGAACAAATAGCAAATTAACCGTAGCTGCAACAGTGGACAGCCCCTTTTTTTAATAAAAGAGCCGTTTATCCGTTGTGCTTGTTGGCAAATCAGTCTGCCAGCTGATTAACTATGTAAATGGCCGTGACCTGGGTTACTGTAGAATCTGACTAAATCGACTTCTTTACATTTCCGGATTGTGTCTTCCGAATCAATCACCTGCCGATCCGGAATAGTAGATTCCTTATGGAGGAAGCCGAAAGTATAAAATCGATTCTGGCTGGTCATACGGCTGAATTTACCCATCTGGTGAAAGCGTATGAAACATCGGTGTTTCGCATCGTCATGGGATTTGTGCACCAGAAAGAAGATGCAGAAGATATCACCCAGGAGGTTTTTGTAAAAGCCTTTCAGTCATTGGACCGTTTTGCTGGCCGTTCCTCTTTTTCCACCTGGCTTTACCGGATCGCCATCCATACCAGTTTAAATGAACTGAAAAGAAGAAAGCGCCGGACCTTATGGTCCATGGCTGCAGACATGCTGCAGCTCCCCTCCACCAATAAGAATCCCGAACAGGCATTGGCTGAAAAGACGGAACAGGATGAGATCCGCAAAGCTATTGACCGGCTTCCCGAAAAACAACGGATGGCCTTTATACTCAGTCGTTATGAAGAACTCCCCCAGCGTGATGTGGCCCTGATAATGGAAATAAGCGAAGGGGCGGTGGAGCAGTTATTACTTCGCGCCCGGGACAATCTGAAAAAAACTTTACAGCACCCATAGGAAACCGAATTCAACCATTGTCTAATTAACCAGGAGCGACTATGAAAAAAGAAAATCACATAGAAAACAGGATAGAGCAGCTGATCCGCGAAGAACGGAATACAGAGCTGAATCCTTACTTGTCTACCAGGGTGATGGCGGCAATTGCGAAACAGCAAGATCGAAAAGCCAGTCTGTTGCCAATGTTCCTGAAGCCGGTACTGGCGATGGCCAGCCTTACAATCGTGGTTTGGTTAGGTATTATTGCCGGGAGTGAATACACAACCGTAAGCACAGAGCAGGCAACGATACTTACTAATGATGCTGCTGCTGAAAATTTTGCTTTTTACCTGCAAACCGAAAAGGAGGAATAAGATGCTGCGTAAAACACAACTATTAACCTGGCTGGTGGTTTTATTACTCGTGCTGAATGCCGTTACCATCGGAACCATTATCTATCATCAACGCCAGGAGAAAAAAGCGGCATCGGAACTCAGTATCGGTACTAATGGTGGTACCAACCCGTTGAACGGACGTTTTTTCCGGCAGGAAATGGGATTCAATAGTCAGCAGATGGATGTTTTCCGGGAACTGAACCAATCATTCAGACCTGCTTCGATGGAAATCACTTTCCGGATTGATTCCTTAAAAGAAGTGATGTATAACCAGTTGGTCCAGGTAAAGTCCGATAGTGTTCAGCTTCAACAATTATCCGATGAGATCGGGGTCTTGCACAGTCAGCTCAAAAAGGAAACCGTTCTTTTTTATATACGTCTCAAAGAAATATGTAATCCTGATCAGCAACAACAACTGGCGGAAGTTTTCAAACCGCTATTTATAAGTGAAAACCTGATGGATCATGGAAATTACCGGAACGGTCCCGGCTGGAAAAGAAAGCAACCATAAGAATTGGTATTTATAAAATCAAAACAGATCATCATGAAAAAAGGAATGTCCTGGTTATTCATCACCCTGCTTTTTTTACAGGGGGCAGCACAACAAAGCAATGAAGTAACTAAAAATGAAAGTAACGGGCTCACGTATATGCGTGAGGAGGAAAAGCTGGCCAGGGATGTCTATGATTCCATGTATGCCAAATGGGAGGTTAATCCCTTTGGTAACATCCGGCAGAGTGAGCGGGTGCATATGGACCGGATGAAAACTTTATTGTCCATGTACGGTATCGAAGACCCGGTAGCGGTCAATGCGGACAAACCCGGTGTGTTTAAAACAACAGTATTGCAGAAATTCTATAATGAACTGGTAAAATCAGGAACGGCTTCGCTCACCGATGCATTGAAAGCCGGGGCGAAAATTGAAGAACTGGATATTGCCGACCTGGATGAACGGATCGCACAGACAAAAAAGGAAGACATTCTTACCGCGTATAAATTCCTGCGTATGGGTTCCGAAAATCACCTGCGTGCTTTTGTACGCCGGTTGAAATCACAAGGAGTGGACTATCAGCCTGAAATACTTAAGAAAGAAATATTTGAAGGCATTATCAGTGGAGAGAATCAGGAAGCAGGTTGTGGTAACGGTCCGGGTAACGGACAGGGACAGGGAAAGGGAATGGGTCAGGGAAAAGGTAATGGTCCTGAAAAAGGGAACGGAGCAGGGAAAGAGCAGTGTAAGGAGAAATGTTGTGATAAGGAAAACGGACCCGGTTGTCAATCAAAGAAAGATTAATTATTAACCAATAAACAGTATAGCCATGAAAAAAATGCTCATCACCCTTCTGTTGATTGCAGGATTGGGTACTGGCCTGATGGCCCAGAAAAATAACAAAGCTGGTAATGGCCCCGGCACACGGCAAGCAAACAGTGCCTATGTGGATGCCAACAAAAACAAGATATGTGATAACTATGAAAATAAAACTACCGTAACCGGTCGCGGATCCGGATATGGCCGGAAGGCCGGGTATGGTCAGGGACAAGGAAGGGGCCAGGGCAGATGCGGCGGCAATGGACCGGGCAACTGCCGGAGAAGGTCCTGAGTAAAACGGGATGCGGAAAGTGAACGAACAGGTTAAACCAGTGCATGCTCTTATACAGCTGGTGTTTAAGTTTAACAAACAAGAACGGAAATGATCACTACTATCAGACCCTGGAAACAGGAAGACCTCGAAGACCTGGTATTGTATGCCAACAACAGGAATGTCTGGAATAACCTGCGCAATTATTTTCCGCATCCTTATACTTCTGAAAGCGGACTGGCCTGGCTGGAAAAAGTAGTGGATGCTCCATTACCGGCTATCAACTTCGCGATTGAGGTGGATGGAAGAGTGGCCGGAGGCATTGGATTAATCTTGAACGGGGATGTTTATATCAAATCAGCGGAAGTCGGCTACTGGATCGGTGAGCCCTTCTGGGGGAAAGGGGTAGCAACGGAAGCCTTGCGGCAAATCACGGAATATGCATTTACCACGTTTGACCTGGTTCGTTTGTATGCGGAAGTCTTTGAAAGTAATAAAGCGTCCATGCGTGTACTGGAAAAGAACGGGTATTACCTGGAAGGCGTGCGGAGAAAATCCGTTTTCAAAAATGACCTGCTGATGGATGATTATATCTGGGTAAAACTCCGGGGCTGGTAGAAAGCCAAACCGCTTGTTTAATCCCTTACTGTTATTTTAATCTGTATTGCACCAATAATTTTCATCTGACAAATTTTGTTATGTACCTGCGTAAAAATATTGCGACCAGCGAGTCCGGTTTTATTTTCAATCCTGCCACCGGCGATTCATTTTCTGCCAATCCGGTGGCTGCTGAAATCCTTCTACAATTGAAACAGGGTACCGGGGTCGCACAGATCAAAGAATGGTTGCTCGAATCTTATGAAGTGGAACCGCTCCGTCTTGAAAGAGACTGGGATGAATTTATTAACCAGCTGAAGGAAGCTAATCTTCTCGAAAGCTGAAACTTGCTATATGAAGACGCCCGACAATCTGCTCACCATTGCGGTGACAGGACTGAATGCTATTGACAGCCCCGGTCCGGGGATCGCTGTAATCCGTGCTCTCCGGGAAGGCCTGAACCGGCCGGTACGGATCATCGGATTATCCTATGAGACCCTTGAGCCCGGTATATATATGCACGAAGTAGTGGATAAAACTTACCAGATTCCCTATCCGGCTGCAGGCACCACAGCCCTGATAAACCGCCTGCATTATATCCATGAAAAAGAAAACCTGCAGCTTATCATTCCAAATTTTGATGCAGAGCTCCCGCAGTTTATCAAATTGGCTCCTACACTCCGGTCAATGGGTATTGCTACTTTCTTACCTGCTGCCGAACAGTTTGAGGCCCGGGACAAAGTGAATCTCTACCAGTTTGGTCAAAATAACCAGTTACTGGTTCCCCGTGATAAAATCATACATACTGTAGCTGAATTACAATCCTGTGAGGAAGCTTTTGGATATCCCCTGGTGGTGAAAGGAAAATTTTATGATGCGGTGGTCGCTTATACGCAGGAACAGGCACAAAAAGCTTTTTATAAAATTTCTGCCAAATGGGGCTTGCCCATCATTGTCCAGGAGTTCATAACCGGTACAGAAATTAATATTGCAGTATTAGGAGATGGTACAGGCCGTATGATCAGTGCCATTCCCATGCGTAAATTATATATCACCGATAAAGGGAAGGCCTGGTCGGGTATCACGTTGGAGGATGAGTCATTACTTCAGTTGGCACAGGCATTCACCGATGCCACGAAGTGGAAGGGTGGCTGTGAACTGGAAATCATGCGTACGGCGAAAAATGAATTATATATCATGGAGATCAATCCGCGCTTCCCCGCGTGGATCTATCTCACGGTAGCAGCCGGACAAAATCAGCCGGCGGCACTGGCCCGTATGGCACTCGGGGAAGAGCAACCTGTTTACGAAGGCTATGAAGCCGGAAAAATATTTGTCCGCTATTCCTGGGATCATATTACCGATATCAATGAGTTTCACCAGATCAGCGGGAAAGGCGAATTATAATAACTGAATGTATATACTATGAAAAAAATATATGAAAGTCCGGTTATCCAGAAAATGAATGGCGGCCTGATGAATAAGTTTGGCACCAGAACGGAATATGAACCGGTAAAGCAGATTGATGGCGTATCCGTACAGTCATTGATGGCGGAATATGGTTCCCCGTTGTTTGTACTGAGTGAGCGGACCCTTCGCCGGAATTATCAGGATGCCTACCGGGCCTTCAGTACGAGATACCCCAATATCCAGTTTGCCTGGAGTTATAAAACAAATTACCTGAATGCGGTTTGCCGGGTCTTTCACCAGGAAGGCAGCTGGGCCGAAGTGGTGAGTGGATTTGAATACCAGAAAGCACTGGGAAATGGGGTGCCGGGAAATAAAATTATTTTCAACGGTCCTGAAAAAACAAACGAAGAACTAAAGCTTGCTGCGGAGAATGGATCACTCATCCATATTGATCATTTTGATGAACTCTTCCAGTTACTGGAGATCAGTGATCAGCTGAGCCGAAAGCCAAGGGTGGCCATTCGCGTGAACATGGATACAGGCGTCTATCCGGTATGGGACCGCTTTGGTTTTAACTATGAAAACGGCCAGGCTTTTGATGCGTTGAAAAAAATTGTCGCTTCCGGAAAGATGGAACTGACGGGTCTTCATTGCCATATCGGTACGTATATGCTTTCTACCAATGCGTATCGTACAGCGGTAAAAAAGCTGGGCGACCTTGCCTGGAAATGCAAAACTGAACTGAATAATCTATTACAGTATATCGATATCGGCGGCGGCTTTCCTTCCACCAATACATTGAGAGGGTCTTTTTTACCCGGTACCGATACGGTTCCTTCGGTGGATGAGTTTGCCGAAGCCATCAGCACCCAGTTACAGGAACTCGGCTATGGGGCTGCAGAAATGCCCCTGCTCATACTGGAAAGCGGCCGCGTGATGGTGGATGATGCCGGCTATTTATTATCAACCGTGGTGGCGAATAAGCGGCTGAGTGACGGGCGCCGGGCCACCATCCTGGATGCGGGGGTGAATGTATTGTTTACTTCTTTCTGGTATGATCACCAGATCAGTCCGGCCCAGGACTTCACCCACCATACCGAAGACCAGGTATTGTATGGTCCTCTCTGTATGAATATCGATGTGCTGCGGCAGAGTGCGAACCTGCCTTTACTGAACAGGGGCGATAAAGTAGTGGTGCATAAAGTAGGCGCATATAATATGACCCAATGGATGCAGTTTATCCATATGCGTCCCAATGTGGTGATGATCGATGAACAGGGAAAGGTACACCTGGTAAGGGAAGCGGAAACCCTGGCTTACATTGAACAGCAGGAGCGGGTACCCGAACACCTGAAAGGAATCAATCTTTAAAACCCTTGTGTTGAAAAAGCTAAACCTTCCAGTTTTTACCCAATTTATCGCGCATACGGTACTGAACAGCTATGCGATGCTTTTTTTCAGTAACCGTAAGATACTGGCTGCATTGATCCTGTTCGTAACTTTTTTTAATCCGTACACCGGGGCTGCCGGATTTGCTGCCACCATCATTGCTGCTGCCACGGCCTGGTTTATCGGCTTCAGCCGGGAGCAGGTAAAGAGCGGATTATATACTTATAGCGGATTGCTGATGGGACTGGGCATGGGTACTTTTTATGAGTTCAGCAGTGGTTTCTGGATCTTATTATTTATCGCATCGGTTTTGTCGGTGCTCCTTTCTGCCGCACTGATCGCAAAACTGGGTAAGAACAACCTGCCGGCTCTGTCGTTGGCTTTCATTCTTACACTATGGGTGGTGATTCTTTCTTCGAGGGAGTTTGCCGCTATCGGACTTACCCAGCGAAATATTTACTGGCTCAATGAAATGTATGCCACCGGCGGCAACGACCTGATCCGGCTGGTGCAATGGATGGAAAACCTGCCGATACCCGCTGCGATCGCCGGTTTTTTCCGGTCCCTCAGTGCGATTATCTTTCAAAGCAATATTGCGGCAGGCATTGTGCTGACCATCGGCCTGTTTTTATTTTCCCGCATTGCCTTAACACTGATGGTGGCCGGTTACTCGATTGCGATTTTATTTATTCAATTGATGGATGGCTATGCCGGCAGTGTGAATTATTATAATCTTGGCACCAACTTCATGCTGGTCTCCGTGGCACTCGGCGGTTTCTATATTATTCCTTCTGTCCGTTCCTATTTGTGGTCACTGATCACCGTACCGGTTTCATATATACTGGTGATTGCGCTTTGGAAAATCACCTATACCTGGGGCTTACCCGTTTTCTCGCTTCCTTTCTGTATTACGGTGATCCTGTTTATCTATGTATTGCAACTCAGAAAGGCGGGTGGGAAAATGGTACTCACGCCGGTACAATATTATAGTCCGGAAGAAAATCTCTACCGCTATATCAACAGCCGGGACCGGATCTATTCCCGGTATTATTTTCCGTTAGTATTACCATTTAACGGCGAATGGACCGTGAGCCAGGGTTATGAGGGGAAGCATACACATAAGGGTGATTGGTCAAAAGCCCTGGATTTTGTGATCCGGGATAAGGAAGGAAAAACATGGCAGGGCGTGGGCACTGCTCCGGAGGATTTTTATTGTTATAATAAACCCGTACTGAGTCCGGCCGATGCGGTGGTGGAAGAAGTAATAAATTATGTAGAAGATAATCCGGTGGGTGGAAACAATACCCGGCAGAACTGGGGTAATACTATTGTATTAAAACATGCGGAGGGGTTGTATACCAAACTTTCGCATTTACGGAAAGGAAGTATAAAAGTTGCAAAAGGGGAATATGTAAAGAAGGGAATGTTGCTGGCTGCCTGCGGAAATTCAGGTCGCTCCCCCGAACCACACCTGCATTTCCAGGTACAAACCACTCCCTATATTGGCTCAAGGACCCTGGCCTATCCCTTCGCTTCGTATATCCTTCATGATAGCGCGGATATACGGTTACCCGAAAACTTTACCACACCAAAGGAGGAAACTGTTGTCAGTAATATACAACTCAGTTTCTCCCTGTTACAGGCTTTTGATTTCAAACCCGGTCTGCGGATAAGGACAAAGAGTACAGATGGCCGGGAGGAAGAATGGGAGGTCATGGTCAGTGCGTATAATGAAACGTATTTCTATGCAGCGGCATCAGGGGCCTACGCCTATTTTGTCAATGATAGCAGTCTGTTCTATTTCACCAATTTTTATGGCAACCGGGATGGGTTGCTCTATCTGTTTTATCTCAGTGCTTATAAAGTGTTGTTGACCGCAGATAAACGGATATCCGTAACGGATACCTATCCACAAGGGCTTTTCGGAAATACGGTCACACGATGGCTGCAGGATTTTATAGCGCCTTTTTATATTTATTCTAACTGGAAATATTCCTGTATCCTAAAAGATCATGATGCGTTAAGCGGAGGGGATGTACTATTGGAAAGTAATGGTTTGCGGCAACATGGTCGCAGCCAAACACCCTTTATGAAAGCTACCGTGATGATTAAAGGGGGAGGACTTAGCGGTTTCAGCACCACATACAATCACCAGCAAACAACGGTACAATGCGAACATTATTAATCAGCCTGCTCCTGGCCATCAGTCTGCCTGTTGGTTTGCGGGCCCAAGAATTGTTTACCTATTCCAGATCGGATAGTATTTCCTATGCCCTGTATCAGCAGGGAGCCTGGAAGGAATTAATACAATTTGGAAAAGCATCGATTGCCGGCGGACAGGATTTTCCCCTGCTGCGCCAGCGAATGGGCTATGCGTCATTTATGACGCAGAACTACAGTGCCTGTATACAGCATTATGAACGGGTGCTGCGGGAGGATGCTTTTAACCAGACGGCTCATACTTATATCTACTGGAGCCGGATCAACCTGAATCAACCGGAAATGGCGAGGGCGGAAATAAAATTTATGGCCGCCGCCGATATACCCCAGGTGCAGCAAAAAGCAAGTCGTATTCATTCAGTGGGGGCGGAGTACAGTCATAAGCAACCCTCAATCAGCGAAAGAGGCAATGCCAGTTATACCCGGTTATTGTTGGGTGCCCGTCTTGGGGAGGTTCATATGGATCAGTCCTTTGCCTTTTATAAACAGACCATCAGTGAACCCTTGCTGACGGCCGTGAACAATAACAATAAGATCGCGATCAACCAGGTGGAGTATTATAATAGAATCCATATAAACCTGAATCGTCATTGGCAGCTGAAAGCCGCCTGGCATTATCTGTATACGCCCTTTAATAATTTCAAGTATAATAATAACCTGCTGCTGGCCGGGGTAAAATACTATGACAGCTATTTTGATCTGCAGGCCGATGCCATTGTTGGTAAGCTGACCGACACTTCCCTGCAACAATATAACCTGCAACTGGGCTTGTATCCGCTGGGTAATCTGAAACTCTATAGTTTTTCCACGGGGATGTTAAGGCAGCAGACAGGTTCTGCCTTTAATTTCAAACAGGTGCTGGGGGTGCAGCTCAGTCCCGCCATCTGGCTCGAAGGAAATATTACAGCCGGGCGGTTTCATAACCTGGCGGAGAATGATGCGCTGTACGTGTACCATGCCATCGATCCGAATACCGCCAAGGCCGGCATCACCACCTATATCCTGCTGAAGCAAATCCAGCTTCAATTGGGTTATACGCATGAAAAAAGAGCCTTATACGGAACCAACAATACATTCACCCAACAATCAATTACAGGAGGACTTATATGGAAACTTTAAAGAAAATAATGACCGGCAGTATACTGTTATTTGCCGTACTGTTAGCCAGTGCCCAGTCTGAAAGTAAATGGCAGGCGGCTTTTAATGAAAGCTATACGCAGGAGGCCAACAAACAATATAGTGCGGCGATCAATTCGCTGAAAGCGGTGTATGACGAGAAGAGTTATGAACTGAATCTCCGCCTGGGCTGGCTCACCTATCTGAATAAGGAGTATACCACATCGCAGTCTTATTACCAGAAATCCGTTAATCTGCGACCGTATTCACTGGAGGCAAAGTTTGGACTGATACAGCCGCTGGCTGCGCTGCAGCTGACAGATAAAACCTTACAGGTGTATGAGGATATATTAAAAATTGATCCGCAGCAGACCAAGGCCAATTACTGGGTAGGAGTGATCTGGTACAACCGGAAGAAGTATGAAACGGCTGCCCGGTATTTTGAGAAACTCATCAACCTCTATCCCTTTGACTATGATGGCAATCATATGCTGGGCTGGACCTATCTGAATATGGGCCGGAGCAATGATGCGAAG